>CAZWUK010000188.1:0-1518 GCA_964636685.1 uncultured Oscillospiraceae bacterium | reverse complement strand
TAGTGTGTGGTGAGGAAGATGGTCATGCCCGTGTCGCGCTGGAGCTTCGTGATGGTTTCCCAGACGCTTTTGCGCGTCTGCGGGTCAAGGCCGGTGGTTGGTTCGTCCAGAAACAGGACCTTCGGCGTGTTGACAAGCGCGCGGGCGATGTCGCAGCGCCGCCGCTGGCCGCCGGAGAGCTTGCCGTATGGGCGCTTGAGGATTTCGGAGATGCCGACGCGCGCGGACACCTCTTCGATGATGGCGTTGAGCCGCTTGCCCTTCAGCCCGTAGAAGCCCGCGCGGATGCGGAGGTTTTCCTGCACGGTGAGCAGGGGGTCCAACAGCCCGTCCTGAAACACCGCGCCGATGCTGCGGCGGATGGCGTTGTCGTCCTTGCCGAGCGTGTGCCCGTCCACGACGACGGTGCCCGCGTCCGCCTGCAAAAATGTGCAGATGATGTCGATGGTGGTGGACTTTCCCGCGCCATTCGGGCCGAGAAAGGCGAATATCTTGCCGCTTTCGACGTAGAAGTCGATCCCTTTGACCGCCTGAACAGGCCCGTAGGATTTTTTCAGCCCGGTCACTTCGATGATATGGTCCAAATCAGCATCCCCCCGTTTTGATGGCGTTTTGTTCACATTGGTTGCATCGTATCATGCCGCGCGCCGTCGCGCAAGAAATTGCGATATAGATTACGCCCTGCGGCTGATATTTTACAGAATCCTGATGTGGCGGCGCATCCGGCGCACGAGAAAAATCCCCCGCCGACAGCTGCCGACGGGGGACGCGGTTCCAGATAGGAACGATAATTCCGGTTAGTTGGTCTTGATCTTAAAGAGCGAATACAGCGGGCAATACCCGAGTATGCCGGTCAAAAGGGGAATCAGGCCGATCAAGCCGAGCCAGCGTGCGCCGCCCGAGAGGAGAAACAGCAAGCTAAGCACCAGTACACCAATAACGATGCGAATCCAGCGATCCAGTTTTCCTACGTTGCTTTTCATGATAAAATCCTTCTTTCTGATTTGTATAAATCGTCCGTCCGCAGCGCCCGCCGCGGAGCTGCTGTCCTGAATTTGTTACTTAAGCTCGACGAAGATGTCGTTTCCTTCCAGCTTGACGGGATACGCCGTCGCGTTGCCGACCTTCATGCTGATAAACGCAATCTTGGCGTTTGCAAGGGATTCGCCAGACGTTACGTCAAACGAAGCGCCGTGGCGGGGGCAGGTGACCGTCTTGCCGACGAGCTTGCCCTGCGAAAGGTCGCCGCCCATATGCGGGCATTTGTTGTCCAGTGCGTAATATGATCCATCCACGTTTGCAATCAGGATCATATGTTGGTCGACAGAGAATTTCTGCATGGTTCCCGGCTGAATCTGATCGGCCTCGGCGACTTTGAAAACACCCATATCACAACCTCCTCACTGATGAATCCAGTATACCACGCGCGAAACGGAATACAGTGTGAAAGTTACAAAAGTTCTTGTTTTTCCGGGTGACCAGAGCACAGAGCGGATCAGCACGATCTGTTATATTAAT
>CAZWUK010000187.1:0-1518 GCA_964636685.1 uncultured Oscillospiraceae bacterium | reverse complement strand
GCCTACAACGAGGAAATACACCCGTGGACAGAGGCCGAATGGTACGCAAGAATCATGGGGCTGTACAAAACACGCGGCGATGACCCGAAGAAATTCAACGCCGCTCTGCGCGGTATTATGGAGAATTACAGCTCTCGTTACTTCTTCGACAACCCGGAGGAGCAGCTTGTAGCCACCAACGAAGCTGGGCTGCACGCCTACACCACGGGGCTTCTTCCCGAAACGGACGCCGCCAAAGAATATTGCATAGAGCAGTATATGGCTCGCTTGGGCGAGTATCTCCAGCCAGTGCTGGAGGATGTTATGAAGAAGATACGCTACGACAGTCGCAAGGCGTTCAGTGCAAACGCTACGGAGCTGCGCAAGGCGCTCAACGCGCCGCTGGAGTTTGAAATCATTGAGGAAATCCCCGACGGCGAAAAGAGCAAATACGCGGGCTGTATCGTTGACATCTGCCGACCCGATGCCCTCGTAGACGAAAACTGGACGGCCGTTCTGGACAAGGACGGACGTGCTTCTATTGACGCCACCATCCTGGGGTATATGCAGGCAGGCATCCCCACCCAGCTTCGACTATGGAGCAAGGGTGACGACGAGTTTGAGGACGACCCGATATTGACACAGACCTTTAAGGTGACGGAAAAGGTCACGGTGATACCGCTGGGTAACACAGGGATTGATGCCAAATGGTTTGAGGGCAGTTGGCGCTATCTGGACGCTGATACCGTCATTACGCTGAAAATTATCGACGGCACAAACTGCAGCTATACAGCGCCCGCCCCTGCGGCTACGGGAGAGCTTATCCCCGTCACTACATACAGTACCTACGTTTTCCACAAGGAAAACGATTCTCTTGAAATAGCGGGAAGTGACGACAATGACACGGACGGACGAATTTGGATAAATGACAGCAGGTTCTATGGCTCACAGGAAAATGGGAGCGACTATATTCAAAGCGGCAGCGGGAATCGTTATCAACGGGTGAAATAATCAACAGGAGGGCAACCGTGGCCAAGAAAAAGACCAACAAAATACCACTACCCATACTTATTCTAATTTGTGCCGTGCTTTTGTTCGCTATATATACCAGTATCAGCATCCTTGCGCTGGCGATTTGGGGTGAGAGCGTCATGGGTACGGTGGACAGCTATGACAGTCGCCTGGATGACACGGATGCGGAACCAAACCGCTCCCGCACCGTTTCCAAGGGCTATTGGTTTATGGCAAACGGCAAGGAATACCGTGGCTATGTGATATATGGCAGCGACGAGGCGTGGCCGAGCTTGGACGATGGCGAAACGCGCTCCGAGCGCATTCGCCACCTTGAGGTTTTCCCTTATGTTAATAAGCCCGCCATGCTGTGCGAATTTGACGAGATAGGAGAAGCGGGGATCATCTATCATATCTTCGCTCCCATCGGTTGTCTGCTTTTGCTGTTGCTTGTCATACGCACAACCAGACGCGGAAAAAAGAAAACGGCGGCGAGGAAACCCGCCGCGCCGCAAATAATCGAAGCAA
>CAZWUK010000186.1:0-1530 GCA_964636685.1 uncultured Oscillospiraceae bacterium | reverse complement strand
TCGCGCGCGGGCAGCTTTTTTAAGTTCATATTGGGCATTAGTTGGCACCTCCACGCTTGGACTGCAAATCGATATTGGTAAGATTGCAGGCATGTTCCTCCATGCTCCGCGTTTCTTCCTTTTTATAGAACCGGGAACGGGAGATCGCCTCGTCCCAATCCACGAGCTGTCCGTCAAAGTCCGGGCCGTCCACGCACGCAAACTTCATCTTGCCGCCCACGTTGACGCGGCAGCCGCCGCACATGCCCGTGCCGTCGATCATGATCGGGTTCATGGATACGATGGTGGGAATAGCATACTGCTTGGTCAGACCGCACACCGCGCGCATCATGACGAGCGGGCCGATGGCGATCACATGGTCATACTTGACGCCCGCCTTGAGCTGATCCTCCAAAGCGGTTGTGACAAAGCCCTTGTGCCCGTTGCTGCCGTCGTCGGTCATGACATAGAGATTCGTGCAGGCGTTTTTGAGCTCGTCCTGCAAAATCATCAGCTCGGTGTTGCGGAAGCCCACGATCACGTCTACCTCCGCGCCCATCTCATGCAGCGCCTTTGCCTGCGGGTACGCAATGGCAACGCCGAGTCCGCCGCCGATAACCGCCACGCGCTTCATACCCTCCAGTTCGGAGGGCGTGCCCAGCGGGCCGACAAAATCGAGCAGCGTATCGCCTTCATTCAAAAGATCCAGACGCTTTGTGGTGTAGCCCACCTTCTGGAAGATAATCGTGATAGTTCCGTGTTCCTTGTCGCTGCCGGCGATGGTCAGCGGGATGCGTTCGCCGGCTTCATCGATGCGGAGCACGATGAACTGACCGGGCTTTGCGTTGCGTGCGACAAACGGCGCTTCGACTTCCATGAGTGTGACCGTGTCGTGCAGGGCACGCTTTTTTACGATGCGATACATGCTGCAAGCACTCCTTTATCCTAAAATTACATTCTATTCTTCATTATATACGGCAATCCTTTCCCGTGCAACTGCGGAAAGCGCCTTGACACATTCTAAAATTAGTAATATACTAATTTAGTAATTTAGTAAAGGAGCTGTTAAAAGATGAATATACCGACGGGACTGAAGCACAAACCGGTGATTACGGTTGAAAATTACGAACATGTAGACGGGCGCAACGCCTATGTATCGGACGCCAAGGGATTGTCGGTTGGTTTGGCGCAGTGGAACGACCGCGGGCGTGTGGAGGCTTCGGCAAAGGTCTGGCGCTACACGGGCGAAAAGTGGTCGCGCCAGAGCGAGGAGCTGCCGCTGCACCGCGTGCTCGATCTTGCGATACTGATCGTGCGCGCGCAGCGCTATCTGACCGACGAAGGATACCGCTACCCGAAGGGATACGATCCCGACGCGCCGCTCATCGACCGCATCGGCATGCAGGGCGACGCCATGAGCGTGACCCTTTGCACCGACAATTCGCCGCTTGAGGGCGACCTGCGCCTGCTTACGGACGCCGTCGCGCGCGACGGCGAGCTGCTCGGCGAGCGCCTGCGCGTGCTCAGCCACCTACTTTTCTTGAAAGAAAA
>CAZWUK010000185.1:314-1539 GCA_964636685.1 uncultured Oscillospiraceae bacterium | reverse complement strand
CCATAAAGAGAACCTCAATGAGACACGTAAAGGAATTATCCAAGAACAGTTCACAGAATTCATGAATCTTTTCAGACTTCGTGATGATGGCTATACACTTTTCAAGCGCTTCTTGATTGAAGGTGAACTTGCATGGGAAAACATCATTGATACAAAGCACGAAGACCTTGGAATTCGCGGCGTCAAGTTTCTCCCAGCTGAATATTACGAGACGCTTATTGACACACGAACAAATACAACAGCTGGACTTCTATTTGACACTGAAAAGCTTGCAAAAGATCTTCATCAGATATTGTCAAACAACTATCTAGGTGCAGCACAAATATTCAATCGCATCTCACCATATAGCATGTCATTCACATTCAACAGAGATACATGTGTTCCAATGCTTTGGTCACAAGTGACATATATCAATTCAGGAGAAGCAAGCTATGACGGCCTGATTTCATATCCACTTGTTGAACGTTCACGTCAAGCATATCATCAGTTAGCGTTGCTTCAAGAAGCTGCAGTCATTCTCCGCGTCACTAGAGCTCCTGAACGTCTACTATACAATGTTTCAACTGGTAACATGAATAACAACCTAGCTGATGAGTTTGTGCGCAGCTTTGCTAACAGCTTGAAGGCTAAAAAAGTTGCAAAGCCATCAGGCCCAAATGGTGAAGCAGATGTCGCATCTGTCTATAATCCAATTTCAATGCTTGAAAGCTATGTCTTTGGAAAGTCTGCTAACAGTGAAGGCACAACAGTTGAGTCAGTTGGTTCATCAGCTGACTATACGCAGCTTGGAGACATCGAGTTCTTCTTGCGCCGTTTCATGAAGTAGTTTAAGGTTCCATTCTCAAGATACAAGACACCTGAGAACGCAACACCTACACCAGACTAGATGAATCCAGAAGAGCATTCATTCTTGAGAATGATTGTGCGCTATCAGCGTCGATTTGCTCAAGGATTTAAGAAGTCATTCATTACACATCTTAAGCTTCGTGGAATTTGGGACAAATATCAGCTTAGAGATGCAGACATTGACGTCTCATTGACAAAGCCATCTATGTATGAACTTTATGAAGTCCAACAGCTTGTTGCTGCAAAGATGGAAATCTATAAGTCTTCTCTTGGCGATGATAGTGAATTCAGTAAGATCACAATGATGAAGAAGTATCTCGGAATGTCTGATGCTGAAGTCAAAGAAAACTATGAGAATATAATCAAAGAGAAGATGAAA
>CAZWUK010000185.1:0-304 GCA_964636685.1 uncultured Oscillospiraceae bacterium | reverse complement strand
CAGGTGGCCGAGCGGAAAGGTTTGGCGGAGTGGTAGGCACCATTGAAATATAAAGATGAAGAAGAAAAAGAGATCACGCAAGAAGCAGGTTCAGCTGATGGAAAATCTGAAGACACTAGTTCAGATGATGAAGAAAACAATGACACTGAATCTGAAGAAGACACCGGCTCAGATGAAGGCCGCGGGGAAGAGACTAAAGCAGAAGAGCCAAAGGAAGCTCCAGCACCTACGTTCGGATTAGCGTAAAATAGCGACATAACTTGAAGCTGGCAATCACTGAAGATGATTGCCATTCGATAGGGTG
>CAZWUK010000184.1:0-1573 GCA_964636685.1 uncultured Oscillospiraceae bacterium | reverse complement strand
CTTGGTCAATGTCCGCAAAGAAGGCAAATGGAGCCACTATGCGCTCAATTGCGAAACGCTTCACACTTTTAAAGCGTATATTGGCGGTCTGACCTGTTGCCGTGATGGAAGAAAGTGTGACTGCGAATGATCTGGGATTTCATTCAAAATCAGATTCTGGGCATGAAATGGCTGAACGGTTTGATTGGAGCGGCGCTTCGTGCGATGGGATTGGATACCGGCAATCGATGGGTGGGCAGTCTGCAGTTTTTCGCGTATGATGTGCTGAAAATCACCATCCTGCTCTGTTTCCTGATTTTTCTGATCAGCTATATCCAGAGCTATTTCCCGCCCGAACGCAGCAAAAAGATACTCGGTCGTTTTCACGGAATCGGCGCAAACTGCGTAGCCGCGCTGCTTGGCACGGTAACGCCATTTTGCTCCTGTTCGTCGATTCCGCTCTTCATAGGCTTCACCAGCGCCGGACTGCCCCTCGGCGTAACGTTTTCCTTCCTGATTTCGTCGCCGATGGTCGATTTGGGATTGCTGCTGCTGCTCATGAGCATCTTTGGGACAAAGGTTGCCGTGATCTATGTCGCGGTAGGACTGCTCATTGCCGTCGCGGGCGGAACCTTGATCGAGAAACTGCGCATGGAGAAGTATGTGGAGAGTTTTATCATGAACGCGGGAAGCGTTGATATCGCGTCCCCGTCGCTCGTGCAAAAGGAACGCCTCTCATATGCGAAGGAGCAGGTGTTCGCGACATTCAAAAAGGTTTTCCCGTACATTCTGATCGGCGTGGCAATCGGCGCGATCATACACAACTGGATACCGGAGGAATGGGTAGAAACTGTGCTGGGCGGGAATAATCCGTTTGGCGTCGTACTGGCAACGCTGCTGGGCATACCCATGTACGCGGACATATTCGGCACGATCCCGATCGCCGAAGCGCTGCTGGGAAAGGGCGCGCTGCTGGGCGTGGTGCTGGCCTTCATGATGGCGGTTACAACCCTGTCCCTCCCGTCGATGATCATGCTGCGCAGAGCGGTAAAGCCGAAATTGCTGGCCATATTCGTCGGCATATGCTTTGTCGGCATCGTTATCATCGGATACTTTTTCAACGTGATCCAAGTATTTATACTATAAAGCATATTCGGAGGAGGTTCTTATCAATGGCTCTGTTCGGAAAGAAGCAGGAAGAAACAGGAAAAGCGTGCTGCTGCGGTGGAAATTATACGCCTGAAGCAATGAATCAGGCAGAAACAGCCAAGGCGGAAGGCCCCAGCGTCAAGGTTCTGGGGTCGGGCTGCGCGAAATGCAACGCTCTGGAGGCTTCGGCAAAAGCCGCGCTCGAACAGCTTCACATGGATACCGCGATCGACCACGTGACCGATTTCGGGAAAATCGCGGCATATGGCGTCATGTCGATGCCCGCGCTCGTCGTGGACGGCAAAGTCGTATCCTATGGCAAGGTTCTCAAGACAGAAGAAGTCGTTGAAATACTGAGAAAGACGCGCGAATAACATCATAGGCAAGTCAAGCGTCCATCCGCCTGATGGGCGCTCTTTTATTACTCTCCGGGAGGTGAGAAAAT
>CAZWUK010000183.1:0-1599 GCA_964636685.1 uncultured Oscillospiraceae bacterium | reverse complement strand
GCACAGCAGCCGTTGACTCGTCCGCAAAGGAGAGGTAAGCTATGGGCGGACGAGGTGGATCAAGCCACCGCGCGGGTGGCGGCGGATTGCCAAAAACACTGGAGCGAGCTGCAGAGTTACAGCGCGCCGCGCTCGCAAGTCTTGATTCGGTTTTAAGCCGAGCAGATCAGAGTTACGTGCAGAGCCAACTCCAACGGTTGTTCGACTTGAATGATTTTGGTATGCGAATTCGAAGTGATCTTATCGAAAAGGTGCTTGCTTCACATTTCAAATCGCAATTCGAGACGAGAACGTCAGGCGGTGCACTGGATCTGAGCTATCGAAGCGCAGCGGCAAGAAACATGTTCGGCGTGGATCCAAGTACGCTCAGCCCATCCGAGCACGAAAAGTATGGCTATCTGGTGAGCCGCGACAAGGTTGCTGCAATGTCAGACTACATGGCTTCCCAGTACGGTGACACGTTGATACGCTTCAAGCGGGAAGCCGTCATCGACAGGCTAACCTATACCGTAGGGGACAGTTTGTTCGATGCCGGACGCAACCGTTTAGTCGCGGGCAGCGTCAAGAACGCATCCATTACAGGCTTTCCCGGTAATGCGTCCAGCTTTTTGCCCAAGATACGTGCGGCAGAGGCCCATGTAGGCAGCGCCGAAAGTTGGGCGCGGACTGTCACTCACGATTACTTTGAACTACAGTATCACGGAAAGCTGACAATGGATCATGTGGAGAGCATTACATTCGGCGACACCGTGCCACGAAACTTCACAGCGCTGGTGCAAAAGTTGAAAAAGAAAGGCATATCGGTCTGGCAAGTAAAAGGAGGACGCGCACGTGAATTATAACAAAGTCGTTTCTGGTATAAGGGAATACGACGCGAAAGCGGTCATTGGTGCTGTGTTTGAGATCGACGAGGGTTTATATGTGCGCTTGCTGGCCGACGATCTCCGCCCGGCTTTCGCGTGGAGTCCCATGATATACGGCAAGTGGGATCCGTATCGCGTAACATGCCCCGTGGAGAGTATACCCGAGAAATTGTTGCACAATTTGGTGTCGACGCTTTCTCGCATTGAGAAGCCAAGCCCGACGGACATAATGGGTGGGCGCGCAACCTACGAACATATCGTTGAACTTTTCGGCGAAATCGAGTAATAGAAGGAGAAATCGAAATGATCACCTGTACACTACAGGATAAGAAATACACGGTCGACTACATCCCCGGTCGCGCTCTGCGCGAGATGGAGCCCGCCGCGAAAATGTACGGTCGCATCGTTGCCCTGTCCAACGCCGCCGTGAAGGGCGAAACCATCCCGGAAGATCAGAAAGTTGCGATCCCCGAAGCGATGGACGTGATGATCCATTGGTTTTGCCTGCTGTTCGGGAACCAGTTCACGCCGGACGACGTGCTGGACGGTTATCCTGTGGATCGTCTGATGCACGACATCGCGCTGGCGCTCATGGCGGTGCAGACGCAGACCACGGAGATTCTGGACGAGTTCCCTACGAAGGCGGGAGCGGAACATCTGTCGGCGAAAGCGACGGAGACAACGACTCCCGCCTGACGCTGCATGACTTCATCTATTCCACCTATAACTCCCTTCT
>CAZWUK010000182.1:300-1604 GCA_964636685.1 uncultured Oscillospiraceae bacterium | reverse complement strand
ACAAGAGCAGCGGCAAGCGCAGACAGCATATCCACATCAAGTACGACGGTCTGGGCTTTATCCCCCTAAATGAGCTGATGAAAGAGGAAACGGCGTGACCGAAGTCACGCCGCTACCCCTTGAAAACACATTGTTTTCAGACTTTTTCGATTTTACTGTTTTACGACCACCGAGCATTGCGAGCGTTTTTGGAGGTGCTTTGGATGATATACATTACTGGCGACACCCACGCGGATTTTTCAAGGCTGTATCGGGTTCCATTCTCTCACGTCGAGGAGTGGGAGCAAGGTACAGATCCGCATTATGTGATTATTTGCGGCGATTTTGGCGGTGTGTGGAACGAAAGCATGCAGCAGGCCGCAGAACTCGACAAGCTGACCGACAGGCCGTTTACCATATTGTTTTTAGATGGCAATCATGAGAACTATGATCTGCTTGCCACCTATCCTGTGGAGAACTGGCACGGCGGCAAGGTACAGGCAATACGTAAGAACGTGCTGCATCTCATGCGGGGACAGATATACGAGATCGAAGGGCAGACGTTCTTCCTCATGGGCGGCGCGGCCTGCCATGACACTTATAACGGCGTGCTGGATATGGACGATCCTGAATTCACGCAAAAGTACCAACGCCTCAAAAACGCGCGCAAGTTCTTTCGTATCAATCATCTAAGCTGGTGGGAGCAGGAACTTCCCACCGAGAGCGAGATCAGCGCGGCATATGAAACGCTCTGCGCATACGGAAAAAAGGTGGATTATGTGCTCAGCCACTGCGCGCCAAGTAAAATGCAAAGGCGAATCCAAGCCAGGATCGGCGACAGTACCCATCCAAAGAACGCGCTGACAGAGTTCCTGCAATGGGTGTACAACGAGTGTGAATTCAAGCACTGGTACTGCGGGCATTATCATCAACCAATGGATATAACGCGCTGCTTTCATGTGGTATATGAGAACATTGTACGGTTGGATGGTGATATGCATGCTAATCGTCAACTTGAAGATTTAATGAGGCTTCTGAAAAACGGACATAAAGTGTGTTATATGCTGGTTTCGATGTATTATGGAGTGAAGCAAATCAATATTAATGAGCAACAAGAGGAATATTGCTGGTTGTTTAGAGAATGCGTAAATAACGGAATGACAGTATGCGCATTTTCGTTTGGCATGAAAGAGAGCGAACCTTTTGTAAAAGCTCGGATTGATGTGCGGGTTTAATGCTCATTGGTAACGATAGTTTTTGCTGACACCTTATAATTTTGCCCTATACAATTTAATTTTGCCTCTGTTGCCGTTTGAGGAGGGGTG
>CAZWUK010000182.1:0-290 GCA_964636685.1 uncultured Oscillospiraceae bacterium | reverse complement strand
TTTAGGTTGACTTGTTTCCCACAACGGATATATGTAAAACTACACTCAAGACATCATAGTGAGCCTATCGTTCAAAACAGTTTGGGGAAATATGATAGAGCAGAACGGACCAATGTCGAGATCGGGGAGGATGGCAAGCCGCATCGGAAAAGTACAAAATACTCGTCGCATACGAAATCAGACGGACGAATAGCCTACTCCATATATTGGCTTAAGTAGAATAGCCTGACGGTTTTGAACCTTTTAATTTTGCCCTATACAATTTAATTTTGCCTCTGTTGCCGTTTGAG
>CAZWUK010000181.1:0-1613 GCA_964636685.1 uncultured Oscillospiraceae bacterium | reverse complement strand
TAACGGTTTGGGGCTTTGCGAAGGAGCGGAAATAGAAGCACGGACTTTCAATTTTGCACAACAGTAGCATAAGCCATTTTCTATTTGCTAAATTACAAAAAAAGGAAATAAAAATGGCTTATGCGGTGATAGAATTACTACCGTTGAATTTTGCACTTAACCCGCTCTTTTGCAAAACCGATGTTAGCTGCTGTACATTTTATTTAGCATTATTTCTTTTTTTAGTTTTTACATATTCTGCGTGAAGTTGTCCACAAGCCGCATCTATTTCTGAGCCGAATTGCGTCCTTCTTGTAGCGTGAACACCATTTAGGTTTAACTGGGAAACAAATTCAATTACTTTCTCTTTTGTTGGTTGCTTATAAGACGGATTTGCTCCAAAAGCATTGTTGTATCTTATAACGCTGATGTGATATAACTCTGGACGAACTCTGGACTTTACCATATCAACCAATGCGTTCAAATGTTCTTGTGTATCATTTAATCCTTCAATCAATAAGTAAGCGAGGTAAATTTTCCGTTTGTATTTTCTTACATATTCGTCAAGTATTTTGAAATTATCGTCTAAAGGAAAGCGTTTTTCTAACGGTATTAATGTTGCTCTTTGTTCCGGAAAAGGGGAATGAACTGATAAGGTAATGTTTACTTGCGGAAACCTTTTTACCAATTTTTCTAAATTCGGTGCAAACCCAACAGTTGAAACGGTAAGCCTGCGTTGTGAAAGTCCGCCATATCCTTTGGTGGTAAACGCTTCTATAGCGGTTAAAATATTTGGATTTGCAAGTGCTTCGCCCATACCCATAAATGCTATGCTGTCGGGCAACTGATTGTTCCAATGTGAATGGAATACTTGTGCACAAATTTCATCGGCAGAAAGATTTTTCATCAATCCCATAGCTGAGGTGGCACAGAATGTACAACCTAAACCGCAACCTGATTGTGACGATATACACATAGATGTCCAACCTGCACGGTAACGGGAAAGAACCGTTTCTATTTTTGCTCCGGATTGGGTTTCAAAAAGTACTTTCTCTACTTGTTCAGCCGAATGAATGATGGTTGGCTTTAGCGGTAAAGGCGTTTCTCCAAATTGGGTTTCCAATTTTTCTCTTAAACTTTTGGGAAGTTCTTTCATCTCTCTAAAATATTCTATGCCCTGTTGCAAAGCATAAACTATTTGTCGGTAACGATATTCGGGCATTTCACTTTCGTTTAAATAGCGGTGAATTTGCCATAGTATTCCTCCTGTTGGTGGATTGGGTAATGTGCCTGCTGTTAATTTATTTGTCATATTCATTCTGTTTATTGGGTTAATGAAATTGTTCGTTCTATGTTTATTTGTTCCAAAAATGTTTCATCGTGCGACACGACTACCAGCGTTCCCTGATATTCATTGATGGCTGCTGTTAGGATTTCCACATTCTGAATATCCAAGTTGTTGGTCGGTTCGTCCAAAATGATGATGTCAGGCGATTTGCTATTAATCGTTAAACAACAAAGTAGCAAACGCATTCTTTCGCCACCGCTCAACGCACTGCAAGGTTTGTCCCAATCTTCTTTGGTAAACAAAAAGCGATTTAATCGGATTTTGATTTCGTGTTCTTGTAATGCAG
>CAZWUK010000180.1:0-1654 GCA_964636685.1 uncultured Oscillospiraceae bacterium | reverse complement strand
ACCTCGACGAGGGCAAGAGCCAGATCGCCCACGGCGAGACCGTGCGCGAGACCGCGAACATGATCTCCTTCATGGCGGACGTCATCGGCATCCGCGACGACATGTACATCGGCAAGGGCAACACCTACATGCACAACGTCGTCAACGCCGTGACCGACGGCAACCGCGACGGCGTGCTGGAGCAAAAGCCCACGCTCGTCAACCTGCAGTGCGACATCGACCATCCCACGCAGTGCATGGCGGATATGCTCCATATCATCCACGAGTTCGGCGGCGTCGAAAACCTGAAGGGCAAAAAGATCGCCATGACCTGGGCGTATTCCCCGAGCTACGGCAAGCCGCTTTCCGTGCCGCAGGGCGTCATCGGTCTGATGACCCGCTTTGGTATGGACGTCACGCTCGCGTATCCCGAGGGCTACGAAGTGATGGAAGACGTTGTGGAAGTCGCCAAGAAGCAGTCCAAGGAGCACGGCGGCACTTTCACCGTCACCAACAGCATGGCGGACGCTTTCCAGAATGCGGACATCGTGTATCCCAAGAGCTGGGCGCCTTTCAAAGCGATGGAAGAACGCACCGAGCTGTACGGCAATGGCGACGCCGACGGCATCAAGGCGCTGGAGAAAAAGCTGCTTGCCCAGAACGCGGAGCATAAGGACTGGACTTGCTCGGAAGAATTGATGAAGACCACCAAGGACGGCAAGGCGCTGTATCTGCACTGCCTGCCCGCCGACATCACCGACATTTCCTGCGAAGCCGGCGAGGTGGACGCTTCCGTGTTCGACCGCTACCGCGACCCGCTGTACAAGCAGGCTTCCTACAAGCCCTACATCATCGCAGCCATGATCTTCCTCGCCAAGGTAAAAGATCCCGCCAAGCTTCTTGAGCAGCTCGAGAAGGCCGGAAAGAACCGCTGGGAAGGCAAGGAATAAGGTCTTCTACCGTCTCGACCGCTCGTCAAGACGGGCGGTCTTGCCCCGTCAAAGAGCCTTGTTTACGGAAAACACAAAAGCCGGCTGGATGCAGCAGCGTCCGACCGGCTTTTGTTATCTGCCGAATTCCCAAGGCGGCAAATTCATCCATTCGTTTTCGTTCAGCAGCGGCAAGCGGAAATATACCGGTCTGCCGTTTCCATGATAACGCGCTCGATCAGCGCTGTCGGCGAAGCTTCCATATCGCCCGTCATGACGCGCTCCGCGATCGTGGGGAAATACTGCCGCAGCAGTCCCTGTGGGATCTGCACGCGCGCCATATTTTGCATCAGCCGGTCGATGGCCGCCTGAATGGTTTCGTTGCCAAGATAGTAACGCGCGCGATCCGAGAGGCTGTAGCTGCGCGCAAGGCGCAGCGCATCCGGATCGCCGTGATAATGCCGCTCCCAGTTCTCCGGGTGCGCGCACATCTCCCGCTCCAGAACCGCCGGGAAATACGCCTGCCGCTCCGGAACGATCATCTGCGCCTCGATCGCGGAGAGGGCGAACAGCGCTTCCCGCAGCGCAAAGGTCAGCGCCGGGCCGACCTTCAATATCGCAATCCCGTCCCGCACCATGGCGCTTAGGCAGCTTTCCGGCTGATAATCCGTAGAATGCCCTTCAAACACCAAACGCGGGTACTCCCGGAGCATTGCCGTCAGGCTCCCTGCTTTTGCGCTGTTATA
>CAZWUK010000179.1:1174-1671 GCA_964636685.1 uncultured Oscillospiraceae bacterium | reverse complement strand
GACGGGCGATGACGTTTGGCTGCGTTATGTGCCGCTTGCCAAAGGATATGGCGCTTGCCGTATGAGCAAGGGAGCGCCGCTAAGCCGTCTTGACGCGCATCCGGGCGATCCGGTGGGATGGGTGCGGGTTGAGGCGCCGATGCGGGTGAAGATGACGGAGCCCGACTGGTATTCGGCTTATACGGAGATGGTCGGACAGCTGGGATACGAAGAGGGCAAGGACGCGCATCTTCAGCGCATCAAGTTCTTGGCGTGGGTCATCAATGGCAAACGGACGATTGTTGACTGGGATGACACTGAGTTGCTGACGAAGTTTTTGAGCGGCAAGGTTTATTACGACGAGGGCAAGCGAGGCCCGTCCGTCTCGATGAAGTCCATGTTGCCGCGGCTCCGCGAACTGCTGGGCGACGCAAAGAAATGACGCGTACTAGGTCTCGGGTGTTTATGATATAATGTCGCCATGAAAACTGCATTGAGAGTCCTGAATGATTTGGTTG
>CAZWUK010000179.1:0-1164 GCA_964636685.1 uncultured Oscillospiraceae bacterium | reverse complement strand
AATCAAGGATTATGCCATAGGCGGGGCGATGGGCGCGATGTTTTACATGGAGGCGGTGACGACAATGGACTTGGATGTCTTTGTCGTATTCAACGATGACTTGAACCTTTTGCCGCTGCAGCCGATTTACGATGCGCTCAAGGCGAAGGGATATCATCCTGACGAGCACGAACGTGAGTGCGTCAATGTTGCCGGAACGCCCGTTCAGTTTCTGCCGGCGTTTTCTCCGCTTTTGGCTGAAGCACTTGAACATGCGCGTCCGTTTGATTACGAGGGTACGCCGGCAAAGGTGCTGGAGGCGGAGTATCTTGCCGCCATTTGCGTTCAGACGGGGCGGATGAAAGACCGTCTTCGTGTTCAGATGTTTCTTTCGTCAGATGGGTTTGACAAGAAGAAGTTCGAGGACTTGCTCGACAAGTTTGGCATGTCAAAGGAGAAGTCGCAATGGCTGCAATGAGACCTCTGACCGGCGAGCAATACGCCAAAGTGAACTTTCGTCGTCGTCAGGCCGCCTTGTCCTATCCGGAGAAAGTGCGCCAGCTCGTCGAGCTGCAGAAGCGCCTCGTCCCGATTTATGCCGCACGTGGCAAGATCATCGTCCCCTGGACGGACATTTAAGAGGCCCAACGTGTGAAAACCACCCTTGGAGTCGGGATCTCGGTTTTGTCCGCGCTGGCCGCGCAGGGCAAGGACTTCGACCGCACGGAGCTGAACGCGATGCTCGACCGGCTCGCGGCCTCGCCTGAGCCGAAGATTGAGCCGGACGCTGGTGCGATGTGCTATGAAATGGCGGAGCCTCGGTTGGAAAGTTACGAGCATCAGTGTCGGAAGTGCGGCGCAAAGACGGTCTATCCGCCCGATCAGAAGGAATGGCGGCGGTATCTGCGGACTTTGCGGAACGGCGCCTTGTCATTGAAAGCCAAGGGGCTGAACATAGAGTTGGACGACTCTTGCCTGTGCCGGAAGTGCGGCAAGGGAGTTTTCATTGCGGGCGAAAACGGGCTGAGCATCACGAACAGGGGCAAGGTCGTCGCTGTGCCGCAAGATGGAGAGGAACGTAGAAAATTCGGCTGGCGCATTGGCGACGAGTTGCAAATCGTCGGGGTGGAAGACGGAATGTTTCGTGTGAGACCGATTTCAGATGAAGTGTGGATTCGACAAGGT
>CAZWUK010000178.1:0-1671 GCA_964636685.1 uncultured Oscillospiraceae bacterium | reverse complement strand
CAGCGACAGCGACACGACCAGCTCGCGCAGGGTTTCGGCCATGGAAAGTCACCTCACTTGCTTTTGAGAATTTATCAGTATAATCCGCTTGCTATTGGCATAAAATCATGGTAATATTATTCCGATACTCGGGTGGTTACGCCGATTATCGAAAGGAGTTGTCATGCGAACTTTTGTTTACGACACTACGTCGCTGTTTACGCCAGAAATTGTCAGAATGCTAACGGCTATACATGAATGCAAGGGAAAACAAGAACTCTATATGGAAGCACATCCAGATATTCTGACGACGCTTCTTAATACAGCGAAAATCCAGAGCACCGGCGCATCCAATCGCATCGAAGGTATTTATACCTCCGACGAACGCTTAAGCGAACTTGTCCAACAGAAAGCAGAGCCACGCAATCGTTCCGAGGAGGAAATAGCCGGATACAGAAAGGTACTCGAAACAATCCATGATAGCTACGAGTACATCGGCATAAAGCCCTCTGTTTTGTTGCAGCTTCATCGCGACTTGTATTCATACAGTGCATCGGGTATAGGCGGTCATTGGAAGAATACCGACAACTCTATCATCGAAAAACAATACGACGGTACTGTTGTCACACGGTTTCTGCCTGTTCATGCGTTTGAAACACCTGATGCCATGGAACTTTTGTGCCAAGCCTATCAAGATGCAGTGGAAAAGGCTCAAGATGATCCTTTGTTGCTCTGCTGCATGTTCCTGGTAGATTTCCTTTGTATCCATCCATTCAATGATGGAAACGGACGCATGAGCCGTCTGCTTACACTGCTCATGCTTTATCGAGGTGGATATATTGTTGGAAAGTATATCAGTCTCGAAATGCTCATTGAGAGGAACAAAGAATCTTATTACGATGCGTTAAAGGCAAGCTCTGATGGATGGCACGAGAATCACAATTCTTACGAACCCTTCGCACGATATATGCTTGGTATCATTCTCGCCGCATATCGCGACTTTAACAGTCGTGTAGAATACCTGCGCGACAAAAAGCTGTCAAAGCCCGAACGAATCCAGGCGATTTTTGCCCAACGACTAGAGGCGCTGTCTAAACAAGACCTGATTGTGCTTTGCCCCGATATAAGCGAAGCCACAATCAAGTCAACGTTGACACATCTCGTCAAAGATGGGTATATCGTAAAGATAGGTTCCGCGCGCTCCACAAAATATATCCGTAACAATCAATAGTGCCTCAACGCGAATTCCTTTATGGTTTCACGTTCGGCCAGACGAGATCGATGTAGCTCTTTTTCGGTTCCTTCTTCTTATTCTCTCGCCGAGCATCCCACGCCCGCATCCGAAGAAAACCGAGCATGTCCATCTCGTCGATTTCCCGCATGCGCCAGCCGGACTTTAGCAGCGTGTTGTAGGTGGAGTATACGTATTCCGGCAACGTCAGGCTTCCGCTATCGGAGTCTCGGTCGCTGTCGTTTCCGTCTCCGTCGCTGTCTCCATTGCCGCCGGCGGACGGTCTGCTCCCAGTTTCGTAGGGAAAGCGTCCAGCACCTCGGTGGTCTGCGTCTGCACCGCCATGAGCGCCAGCGCGATATCGTGCATCAGGCGATCCGCCGGATAGTTGTCGTACATATCGTCGGGCGTGAACTGGTTGGCGAATAGGATGCAAAACCACTTCACCATCACGTCCAACG
>CAZWUK010000177.1:0-1681 GCA_964636685.1 uncultured Oscillospiraceae bacterium | reverse complement strand
TGCACTAGTCAATAAAAACTGGACACAAATGGATGTAAAATTTGGACACGACAGAAAGTTTCCTCTACCGACGCCATCCTTGACAGAACCTTGAGAAACGATCATCAGACCGTACCGACGGCGAAGAACTCATCAGCAAAACAAGCTTACGTTCGCCGTCGGAATCTTCGATCCTATCGTTTCTCAAGAACCTGTCAAGGACAAGCCGCCTGCGGCGGTGGCTGCGTCGGCGCTCATCGAGGCAACGCCTCCGGCTCGGAATCTATCAGCAATGATAGGCCGGCGCAAAGCGTTCCCGATATTGTCTGGGCGTCAGATAGTTCAAGGAATAAGCCGGGCGCTGTTCATTGAAGAAAACGATATAGTTATCGACCTCCTCTTTCACATTTTCATTCCCTGTCACATGGAAATCCATGAAGAGCTCCGCCTTTATCCATCCGTTGATTGCTTCCATTGCCGCGTTATCCGTAGGCGTCCCTGCTCTCGACATGGAATGGACGATATTGTACATCGGCAGAAGATCGTTAAAGCATTTCGACGCATAGACTGATCCCTGATCCGAGTGCAGTACCATGCTCAGTTCCGGATACGCCTTCTTCAACTCCAACAAGCTCTCCAGCCCGCTGATATAGGTCATGCGATCTCCTCGTTTTGACGAAAGCGAGTGACTTACAATCTCGTTGTTCCACAGATCCATATACAGAGTGAGTTCATAGTAAATGCCTTTCACGTGGAATGCCGTCATATCGCTTACGATACACTCCAACGGCCCGGAAATCGTCATTTCCGTCATGAGCAGGTTCGGAAATACTCTGTAGGGCTCGCCGGGTTTCTTGTATCGGTAGTGCTTCGCGTGGCTCTTTATTCCGATGGCCTTGCAGCATTTATGCGCATACGGATCCGACATAATCTTTCCCGTATCCAAGCGTATCTTTGCATTCAGCCAACGGTATCCGTGTGAGGCATACTTCAAATGATATTCTTGGAACAGCATAATCGACGCCACGAGCGCTTTTGTTCTTTCGGACGGATTCGAAAGATGCGCTTTCCAGTTGTAGAAACTGCTGCGCTGTATTGCCATGATGTCGCACAACAGCTTTATAGGAAACATGCCCGACAGTTCCAGGATTACTTGGTACTCTTGCTGTCTAAAGGAGCAAACTCCTTCTGAGCACCAGCTCCCTTCACCATGTATCCTTTTTTTAGTCGCGCTTCAACGATCTTGGCCCGTACCAGCTCGTTGATTAGCTCCTCTTTGCTCATGGATTCATAGTCATCGAGTCGGGTCGGCGGACGAGCCGGTTCTTTTATTTTGTCCGCGTTCGATTCCACATGCCTGGCTGGCAAGTGGTGTTCCGCTCGATACACCCGCATGTAATTGCGGGCTGTATCACTGCCGATCCCGTACTCTTCCGCCGCTTCAAACCGACTTATCTCGCCTTCGTAGATTCGGCGGCCGATGTCCAGTCTTTCATCCCGCGTGTACTTCATTGCGGTATCCTCCTGTCCACGTTTGGGTTTCGCTGTCCACATGCTGCGTATTCCTGTGTAGATTACGCTTTCTTGTGTCCAGTTTCTACCCCCTCCGTGTCCAGTTTTAGTTTACCACTTCATTTTGTGTTTTTGGGGCTGATACCCCACCCCCCGAATTACGCGAAAATTCACGCGAGAGGGGGCGGCG
>CAZWUK010000176.1:0-1712 GCA_964636685.1 uncultured Oscillospiraceae bacterium | reverse complement strand
AACTCATTCATCAGCCGCTGATCCAGTGCCAGCTTGCGTCCGTCGTTTGTGATGAGCAGCATATTGTCCACGCTGGAATCCACCATCTTGTTTCGCACGCGCTCGGCGCGCTCGGCCAGCGCCGCCACCATTTCTTTTTGCTGGTCAGACGGCTTTAAGACAATGTTGTGGTAATTGGCCTTCGGCACGGGGAGCTTCAGCATATCCGCCGTCTGAATATCCGCCACCTCGCGGAACATCATGATGAGCTCCGGCAGGTTGTAGAACTTGGCGAACCGCGTCTTTGCCCGGTAGCCGGTGCCTTCCGGCGCAAGCTCAATGGCTGTAACTGTCTCACCAAAGGTGGATGCCCAGCTGTCGAAATGCAGAAGGTCGTTGCGTTTGAGTGTGCCGTACTGGAGATACTTCTGCATGGTGTACATTTCCACCATTGAATTGCTGATCGGCGTGCCGGTGGCGAACACCACGCCCTTGCCGCCCGTCAGCTCGTCGAGATAACGGCATTTCATATACAGGTCGCTGCTTTTCATCGCTTCCGTCTGGCTGATGCCGCCCACGTTGCGCATTTTGGAAAAGGCGGCGAGGTTTTTGTAGTAGTGCGCCTCATCGATGAATACCCGGTCGATGCCCAGTTCTTCAAAGGTCACAAGGTCGTCCTTGCGGCTCTGGTCGTTGAGCTTTTCGATCTTCTGTTTGACCGTTTTTTTCGTCTTTTCCAGCTGCTTGACGGAGAAGCTGTCGCCCCGGTTATGCCGAAGCTCCGAAATTCCCTCCAAGATTTCTTCCAGCTGTTGTTCCAAAATGACTCGCTGGCGTTCAATGCTCATTGGAATTTTTTCAAACTGGCTGTGTCCGATGATAATGGCGTCGTAATCTCCGGTGGCGATGCGCCCACAAAACTTCTTGCGGTTCTTCGCCTCAAAGTCTTTTTTGCTGGCGACCAGAATGTTCGCCGCGGGATAGAGCTGCAAATACTCCGACGCCCACTGCTCCGTCAGGTGATTGGGCACCACAAACAGACTCTTTTGGCAGAGGCCGAGACGCTTGGATTCCTGCGCGATGGCGGTCATCGTGTAGGTTTTCCCGGCCCCCACGACGTGCGCCAATAACTCGTTTCCGCCCAAAATACCGCGGGCGACGGCGTCGATCTGGTGCTCGCGCAGGCTGATTTCCGGGTTGATACCAACAAGGTTTAAGAAGCCGCCGTCATACTCACGGGCACGGTTTGAGTTGAATCTCTCGTTGTAGAGCTTGCAGAGGCGCTCCCGGCGCTCCGGGTCCTTCCATATCCAGTCGGCAAAGGCCTGCTTGATGAGCTCCTGCTTGCCCTGAGCGATGGCCGTCTCCTTGCGGTTGAGCACCGCCTGTTTTCTGCCGTCCGCGTCCTCTAAATAGTCGAAGATGCGCACATCCCGAAGGTTCAGGGTCTCCTCAATGATCTTGTAGCCGTTGATCCGGCCTGTGCCGTAGGTGTTGGAGGCTTGGATGTTGCCCCGGTCGTAGCTTTTGCCCTCGATGTTCCACTCACCGGTATACTCGGAATAGTGAACATGGATGTTCCACTGGCAGTAGCGCGGGGTGGAGAACAGCTCAAAGGTGAACTGCTCGATGAGTTCCGGCGGCAGCCATGTCGCGCCCAGCCGCACGCTGATTTCGCTGGCGGTCAGATCGACCGGCTGCACCGCTTCCAGCGCCTGCACATTGGCGGCGTA
>CAZWUK010000175.1:623-1723 GCA_964636685.1 uncultured Oscillospiraceae bacterium | reverse complement strand
TCTCAAATGGGCGACAGAGAAAAGTTGTCCGTTCGAACCTTCGCCTCCAGTAGTCTCCTTCTCGCGCAACGCGCGAGATTCAGCCATGGCAGGCCAGGAGCAAGTTGACACGCGACTGGGATTACGCAGGGCGCCGCGGAAGATCTGACGGACGAGTCGGACAATTACCGACGGTCGGCGGCTCCCTTCATATTCCTGTTCGCATCTTTCCGGGTTGTGCACGAATCGACAGCATATGATATACTTGAACCAAACGCTGAATTGCTTCGCGTTCATTCATTCATATAAAAGCACACTGGTCACATGCTGTATTTATTTATAACACTTCCGTTTCTGCTGGCGGCTTGGGTGGTTTGCTCCAGCCGAGATGTCTTCCTTTGGGTGATCCGATGGTGCCTTGCGAGGCGTTATCAGGTTGAATGCACCGGCGATTTTGCCTTTGATGCGAAGAAAACATATCTTGTCATCCCCAATCACCCGGCGGTCGTCGACCCTTTGGTCCTTGTCCCCGAGTTGCACCACCACGGGCTGAACGTCTGTCCGCTGGTCGACGAGTCCTTTTTTTCGAATCGCTTTGTCCGTCATATTCTCGCTCTGTTCAACGCGGTCAGGGTTCCCGATTTCAGGAGAGTGAACTTTCGGCCGATCCTGAAGGTCAGGCCTGAATACAGGTCGTCGGTCAAAAGGGCGAAGGCATTGGGATATACCGTGCTGGCGCTTTTGACTTCAGGTAAAAACGTCCTGTTGTACCCGTCCGGGCATATCACTGCCGACGGGCGTGAAAACCTGGGGAACAGGCAGCTCGCCTACAATGCGATTTCGCAGCTTCCCAGTGACGTCGAGGTGATTGCAGTCCGCATCAGGGGGCTGTTCGGCAGCATGTGGAGCCGGGCTGGCGGGCAAGAGCCCCCTCCGTTTTTCAAGACGCTTTGCAAGTCGCTTTTCCTATGGCCATTTTCATTCCTCCGGCGCAAGCGCAGCGTCGCGATCTATGCGGAGAATCTGACCGAGAAGGTGAAGGCGTGGTGTGCATTGTCCAGAGCCGAGTTCGATCGAAGGATGGAGGGCTGGTACAATGTGACCTGGAGATGAAGGGTCTT
>CAZWUK010000175.1:0-613 GCA_964636685.1 uncultured Oscillospiraceae bacterium | reverse complement strand
CGGGCGGCGGCGGCGGGAGGGGCTTTGCCAATTCGGGTGTCGTCAAGGCGCTTCGCCAGCTCGGCGCTCCGATCCACTGCATCGCGGGAACGTCGATCGGCGCGATTATCGGCGGCGCGGTTGCGGCTGGCTCGGAGGACGTTGTCATGCAGTGGGCCGACACGCCCGATTGGAAGAAACTGCCTCGGCTGTTTCTTGAATTCCACATTCCGCGGACAGGTCTTCTGCGCGGGCGCAAGATCGAGGAGTTCTTGCGGCAGAATCTTCCGGCAGGTGAGTTTTCAGGCTTGAAAATGCCATTTGCCGTCGTTGCGGCAGACTTCAATACCGGTAATGAAGTCGTCATTCGGGACGGAGACGTTCCTGCTGCGATACGGGCATCGATGTCGATTCCCGGCGTGTTTGATCCGGTCCTGTTGAACGGACAGATGCTCGTGGACGGCTGTCTGGTGAATCCGGTGCCGGTCGACGTGTGCCGGTCGCTGGGCGCAGACGTCGTCATTGCGGTGGATATCAACGCGAGCAAGTCAAAAGTGTCGCGTCGGAAAATAGAAGACGTCGGCATCATCGTCACTGATACGGCGACCACCAAGATCTACACCAACAACCTGAC
>CAZWUK010000174.1:1454-1758 GCA_964636685.1 uncultured Oscillospiraceae bacterium | reverse complement strand
GCTGCGGCATGTGCTTGAGCCGGTGCTCCGCACTTGTTGTAAGCAGCTTCAATAAACGCAGCGGCCGCCGTACACCAAAACAAAAAATGGATGTTTTGGGTCTGGTCGTTCCCCTTTCGGGCGCTGAACAGACGCATGTATACCTGGTATTTCTCCGTCCATTCAACCGACAGACCGGATGCGGCTTTCAAAAGCTTTGGTGCCAGTTGTAGAGCGGCTTTCTGATTTCGACGAATGACTTCGCCTTTGCCTTGCTTTTCCGTGGCACGGAACCATTTCACCAGCAAATCAATATAGGACGAAC
>CAZWUK010000174.1:0-1444 GCA_964636685.1 uncultured Oscillospiraceae bacterium | reverse complement strand
CTCGGGTGCTCGTTCAAGGTGTAGAACTGGATCAGGGTAGTTTTTTCGTTTGCCCATGTCCCACTCCTGCATTTTATCAAAGTCCTCATGGTTTCCGGCAATTTCAGTGGGAATCTGCATCGTCATGCATTTGCAGATGCCGGTCAAGTTTTTGTTGATACAGTCAGGGCGATTCAGTGGGGAACACCCGTTTATCTGATGCAGTGAAAACAGCTGTTTGGACGCTTCCCCGCCGATTGTGGATACCATTTTTGTCGCAATGGAATTGCAATTCATCATGCGCAGCCGCCAGAGCAGTTCCAGTAGGCAATCGTGCTGCTCAATCATTAAAAGGGTATCTTCAGTCAACATATCGCCGAGCAAGCCGTTGGCACAGAACAGAAACAAATTTAGCTTTCGAAAAATAAAGTCCGCCTGTTCCGGCTTGAGATTCATCTTCGCCAGCTCCAGCGTAATTTGCGCGCGCATTTCGCCGGTCAACAGTGTTTCTCCGAAGCACGCCAGGATGCGCGAATACGACGTGCCGCAGGAGTCGTCAGAGCGTTCTTCTCGCTGAACCAGTGCGGCCAGCGTCACCAGCAGTCGAATATCGTGCCTCGATAGCTTCGCTTCGGCGATTGCATTTTGCTTTTCCACTTTATCGGCAATGGCAGACAGAATATTCTCGCGGTGATAGCAGGTGAGTGCCGCAGAAACCAATCCAAATGTGTCCTCGTTCGATTGAAGGTGATCTGGGTTTACTTCCAACATGTTTTCTCCGCCCGGGAGAATCGGCAGGAACCGGTCGTTTGTTTTAATCGCGAACCAATCATCCTCCGCCGATGTCTCTTCGGGAAGAATCGCATACAGTCCGTCGGGAAGTACCTTGCGCAAACACATCCCCATAACACTTTCGTTCTTCTTGCTCGGTCTTGCCGGGCGCAGGTCTAGCGTTTCATCAAAATCCGGATCGCTGATTCCACGCAGTCGCGCAGAATTGCTCGCTGTTTGGTCTGTTTTTTTCCAGACCAAAAATGGGTTCAATTGCGTTTTTGCATTACAAAGATATCTCAAACCATGCAGCACGGATGTTTCATGAATTTCGCCGATGCAGATTTCGCAGTTCCCACCACTTGCGTCCTGAAACGATAGAATGAGCGCAAAGGGGTAATCCGCCGACGTCAAGGGTTCCGTCAGTTGCTTCAGCTTGACGCTGAAGATTCCATTTGCTTGGAGAGAAACCGGTATGGACAACACCGTTTTCTTTTCGTGGATTCCCTGCAGGGAAATATTACGCTGGTTCTCCGCAGCGGAGAAGCGCAGAGCCAGCCATGTGCGCTTTTCCTCGATTTCGCTTTGGTCGAGGCGGCATCGCCCATAGCGATTTTGCGAGAGCGTATTTAGGAATTCGTCCCAGTAATACCATATTACGTTGCGAACTGTCTTTACAAATGGCACATGGAAT
>CAZWUK010000173.1:0-1770 GCA_964636685.1 uncultured Oscillospiraceae bacterium | reverse complement strand
TTTATGGCTCAATGACGATTCGACACGATGAACCATCCCTTCTGGTTATTCACGATGATAATCCGAGGTATCCTATTGACGGCAGAGAACTGCACGAAAAGCTGAAAATCGGGACAGCTTATAAAGATTGGTTTCCTCGGATGTGTGGCTATGGGTTTGTGGAGAAACAAGACTTTTGCTCAAAAATGAGCGAAAGTACAGGAGGCCGCCCAGCAGTTGGACATGATCTTACTATAGGGATGGCAAAAGAAATCTGTATGCTTCAGCGTACAGAGGCAGGTCGTAATCTTCGTAGGTATTTGATCTCCGTTGAGGAACAGTGGAACAATCCCGACGCCATTATGGAGAGAGCACTTGCGATTGCGCATGCTCGCGTGAAAAAGCTCTTTGCCGACTGCCAGCATCTCGAAGCCGCTAATAGCGAACTAACGGTGAAAACGGAAATCATGCGACCTAAGGCAGAGTACTTTGATGAGCTTGTGGAGCGCGGCGTGAACGTTAGTTTCCGCGAAACGAGCAAGCAGCTTCAATGCAAAGAGAAAAGTTTCATCAACTTTCTGTTGGATCACAAATATGTGTATCGAGATCAGAAAGGGAAGCTGATGCCATACGCTCAATATGTGGATGACGGTCTTTTTGTTTTGAAGGAATGCTTCAACGAAAAAACCAGCTGGGGCGGCACGCAGACGCTTGTCACGCCGAAAGGTCGCGAGACTTTCCGATTGCTGACGCTTGCTTCGCAGGAATAAAAGTGAGCGTGGAGGCTTTACTCAAAAATGAGTACCGTCACTAACGTGCGCGTCTGACCGTCTCCCGCTTTGTTCAAATCGTAGAATCTCCGCGCGGCGCTTGCTATGTAGGCAAATTTGAGCGATGAATACCGTAATCCAGTTTGAAGGAGGACGGAAGCATGCAAGAAACGAACGAGCCAATGGCAAGCGCCGTGGAGGAATTCATCGAGCGCAGGATAACGGACTGTGGCGTAAGGGAAAACCCTGCACTACAGGAAACCTACGACCAGCTTGAAAACGCGAAGGATGCGCTGGAAGCGACGCTGTCAACCGAACAGAAGCGGCTGTTCAACGCGCTCTCCGACGCTTATTCGCTGTCTGACGGAGAAACCATGCAGACCTATTACCGCGCGGGCTTTTCCGACGCGGTTTTGTTTATGCAGGGCTGGGCGAACGGCGATTATCAAGCATGCGATGTGAACGATGTGGAATCATGCGATTGAAGCCCTAATTGTTGTCAATTTGTCAACACTACACAACATGAGCCGCCTGATTGAAGGGCGGCTTTGTTCATGGTGTAGAATGTGCAGAAAGTCCTTGTAAATCAACACTTTCCGCTTGCTTTCTGTGCCGAAAAGAGCGATTAATACGCTACGCCAAAGGAAAAGCGAGGGCGCACCGAGGCGGAAAACAACCAGAAAAGCACACAGAAAACAAGCGGAGAGCAACGGAAAGGCGGTAAGCACATGAAGATTTCCTACAACCTTACGGGAGCCAAGCGCAAGGAACTGGTCACGGCCATTGCAAAAGAGCTGAACCTGCAAGCCAAATACTGCGGAGCGCCGACATTCGCCTACGAGATCGGCGACCTGCACATCGACAAGGACGGCACGGTAACGGGGCCGGATGACCGTGGACTGATTGCGGATTTGGACGGCGTCTACGGCATGAAGGCGACCGAGGCGGCTTTCGATCAGGAGAAGCAGACCACCGCGCTGATCGAGATTCCCGCGCAGGTCGAGGAAGAACAAGCCCAGCC
>CAZWUK010000172.1:0-1833 GCA_964636685.1 uncultured Oscillospiraceae bacterium | reverse complement strand
TCGATGTTCTCTTTTTCAAACGTCACGCCGATGCCCTTGTCCTTCAGTTTTCGGATGGTGGTCAGGCTATCGACGGTATTGCGGGCGAAGCGACTCACGCTCTTTGTGAGTATCCGATCAAATTTTCCGTCCAGAGCGTCGGCAATCATCTGCTTGAAGCCCTCGCGCCTCGCCGTGGTGACCGCACTGATTCCCTCGTCCGCATACATGCCGCAGAACTCCATATCCGGCCTGCTCTGGATGTAACGGGTGTAATAATCGATCTGCGCTTCATAGGAAGTTGCCTGTTCCTCATGATCCGTGCTGACGCGGGCATAGGCCGCCACGCGCAGTTTTCTGTCCTCTGTAATGGTCGGCGTGTACATCGGGCGGGTTGCGGCGCGGGCGGTCATTTTCTTGCCCGATGAAGTAATGCGTTCCTCCCCGCCAACGAATGGTGAAAAAGTGCTCATCAGTTTGTCCTCCCTGAGTTACTGCTGTTGGGGATACGTTTGTTCACGTTCCCATTTGCCGTGGTATCTGGTTTGGGCGTGTTTCTCTTCGCATGCTTCGCCGCTTGTTCTCTCATTTCTTCAGTCCAGCTTTCTGAACGTGAGCGGTCTTGCCAGACCCGTTCCACCGCGTGACCGTCTCGGAAAACAAATATCACATGGTTGAAAGCCGGAATGCGAATCTCTTTGATCTGCCTTTTGAAGATTCCCTCGTCGAAAATATCAGTCTCCAGCGCCTCAGAGGACAATTGATACAGCACGTCCTCGGGAATTTGTTTGGCGTGGCAGAACGCTTTGCCCTTCTGCAAAAACGTTCCGCAGTTCCATGCGACCTTCCCGTTAGTAATCTTCCGTTTGTAGTGGCAGCCGCAGTTTTCGCAGACGATCATGCAGGTGAAAGGGTAATGCTGATGTTGCTTCTGCTTCGGCGCTATTACTCTCCTGCGCTCAATTTCAGCTTGTGCCCTGTCAAACGTCTCCCGATCGATAACCGCCTGATGATCGTCCATGATGTAATATTGCGGGAGTTCGCCGAGATTGGGACGCTGTACCTTCGTCAGGTGATCCTCAACAAAAGTCTTTTGCAGAATCAGGTCGCCGACGTACTTTTCGTTTTGAAGCATCCCCGCGATAGCCGTCTCACTGAAAGGCTTCCCGCTGCGGTTGGTGACGCCATCGCTTGTCAGCCGCTTCATGATGGCGTTGCGTCCCAATCCCGAAAGAAAAAGGGCGAAGACCGTCTTCACGATCTCCGCCTCTTCAGGGACTACGATGAACTCGCCTTTTCTCATCTTGTAGCCATATATAGTTGTGTAGGTTGGCCTGCCGTCCGCAAAGCCTTTCCTAATTTTCCACTTGCAGTTATCACTGACGGAGCGGCTTTCCTCCTGGGAAAAGGATGCCAGCAACGTCAGCAGCAGTTCGCCGTCCGTGCCCAAAGTGTGAATGTTTTCTTCCTCAAGGTAGCAGTCAATCCCCAGCGCCCGCCATTCCCGCACGGTCTCCAGCACGGTCAGGGTATTCCGGGCAAGGCGCGTATTACATTTACAGATGACCATATCGATTCTTCCAGCGCGGCAATCCGCCAGCAGTCTTTGAAACTCGGGCCTGTCCGCTTTCGTACCGGTGTAGTCTTCGTCGGCATATACGCCGCAATAGTGCCACGCGGGATTTGCCTGAATCATCTCGCTGTAGTAGCTGACCTGCGCGGCCAGCGAGTGCAGCATCGCATCCTTGCCCGAACTGACCCGTGCGTAGGCCGCGACGTTTATCTGTTTGGGTGGAGTTTTGAGCGTGGGCGCGATGGGAATGATGGTTTTTTGCGGCGCAATGGGCGTTGCGG
>CAZWUK010000171.1:0-1855 GCA_964636685.1 uncultured Oscillospiraceae bacterium | reverse complement strand
GTGGCTGGATGTTTTGGGCGAAGATAAGAAGGAGGACGCGCGGTTCGTGCTGCCCAACGCCTGCGCTACGCGGATGATCGTCACCATGAACGCGCGGGAACTTTTGCACTTTTTCAGCCTACGCTGCTGCAATCGCGCGCAGTGGGAAATCCGCAACCTGGCGTGGGAGATGCTGCGACTGGTTACCGATGTTGCTCCAGCATTGTTCGTTAATGCCGGCCCGGACTGTGTGCGCGGGGCGTGCGGGCAGGGGAAAATGAGTTGTGGAAAACCTTATGGAATGGAGGGACGAGCATGAACGCTTTTGAAGAAACAAATCGGACGAACATCCCGCCCGAAACGCTGAAGAAGGCCGAACAGCATGCCGCGATCTGCAAAACGCTGAACGATATTTTTGTCGCCAAGAACGCTGACTATGGTGATTCCTTTTCGTCTCTTTACAAGAAGCTCGGCCTGATCAGTGCCGTCACGCGCATCTCGGACAAGACAAATCGCCTCCAGTCTCTGTGCACGCGGGACGCGCTGGTCAAGGAGGAATCCATCCGCGACACGCTGCTGGACTTGGCGAACTACGCCGTCATGACGGTGATCGAAATGGATAACCTAAAATCCTGATAACAGCATCGGACTGGCGCGATGCTTGTTCCGGTGCTATACTGTTATGAGCTGTTTTGCGAGAGGGGCGGTATGGAATGGACTTTGCGGGACTGCAAAAGCTGACGCTGCTCGATTATCCGGGCGTAGTGGCTTGCACGCTTTTCACGCGCGGGTGCGATTTCCGCTGCCCCTTCTGCCATAATAGTTCGATTCTGGACGCGAAATCATCCTGTGAAAGCATCCCCGAAGCGGATGTGCTCGCGTTTCTGAAAAAGCGCAGGGGCATATTGGACGGGATCTGCGTGACAGGTGGCGAACCGCTGCTGCACGCGGAGCTTCCCGCCTTTCTGAAAAAGATCAAGGCCATGGGCTATCGCGTCAAGCTCGATACCAACGGCAGTTTTCCCGACCGCCTGCGCGCGCTTATTTCCGCGGGGCTGATCGATACTGTCGCGATGGACATCAAGAATTCGCCGAACAGGTATTCGGAGACGATCGGCGTTCCTGGATTCGATCTCGCGCCTGTTACGGAAAGCGTGGCGTTGCTCAATGAAGGCCGCATCCCTTACGAGTTTCGCACGACCATGGTGGCCGAATACCATACCGAAGCCGATATGCTGGCCATCGGGCAATGGCTGCGGGGGAACGAGCCTTATTTCCTTCAAGCCTTCGTCGATTCGCCGGACGTGCTGAAAAAGGGCCTGCACGCGGTTCCGAGGGAGCAAATGGAGCGCTTTCGCGCACTGCTGCTGCCTATGCTGCCCAACACAATGCTAAGGGGAATCTGATTCGCATCATCCATGGCGGGGTATATGTAGTACATGACCGATAATCCATATACAACATATTGACTTCTGCCAGCCGAAATGATAGACTGAAACTGCTCGCGGAGGCGACCATTGCCGAACGCGAGGTTTTTATGAGCTTTTATCAGGCGGCGACGGTCAGGGCGCGCCGCTTTTCCAGATACCCCATAAATACCCACAAGGGAGGAACACACGATGTATCAAGTTCAGAAGAGAGACGGCTCGATTGCCGATTTCCATATAGACAAAATCAGCGCGGCGATCACGAAGGCGTTTGACGCGGTACACGCCGAAAGCCACCCCAGCGTGATCGACATGCTGGCGCTGAAGGTGACCAGCGATTTCTCGCCGAAGATCGCGAACGGGCTCATTCGCGTGGAGGACATTCAGGACAGCGCCGAGCGCGTGCTTTCGCAGGCGGGCTATACCGATGTGGCGAAGGCTTATATCCT
>CAZWUK010000170.1:0-1871 GCA_964636685.1 uncultured Oscillospiraceae bacterium | reverse complement strand
AAAGATGGTCACAGGCGAATAGCCACCAACTGGGCGCCCCGCCAAGATGAAAAAGCTTGGTCGGGAGCCCGTCTCCTTTGATAGAAGCCGAAAAGCGGGAAAAAGCACGTTCTTTTTTTTGTGAAAGTGGTGCAGGTGAAACGGTAAATGAAAACCTGGGAGGGTATCACATATGACAAAATACATCTTTGTAACCGGCGGCGTGGTCTCGGGACTCGGCAAGGGCATCACGGCCGCGTCGCTTGGACGGCTGCTCAAAGCGCGGGGGCTGAAGGTCGCCGCACAGAAGCTCGATCCCTACATCAACGTAGACCCCGGCACCATGAGCCCCTATCAGCACGGCGAGGTGTATGTGACCGAGGACGGCGCGGAAACCGATCTGGATCTTGGGCATTATGAGCGCTTTATCGACGAGGATTTGAACAAGTTCTCAAACCTCACCACCGGCAAGGTGTACTGGAACGTACTCAACAAAGAGCGCAACGGCGAGTATCTGGGCGAGACGGTGCAGGTAATTCCGCATATTACCAACGAGATCAAGTCCTTTATTTATAACGTCGCCTCCAAGACCAATGCGGATGTGGTGATTACCGAGGTCGGCGGTACGACCGGCGACATTGAGAGCCAGCCGTTTTTGGAGGCGATCCGTCAGGTGGCGCATGAGGTGGGCGGCCAGAATAGCCTCTTTATCCATGTGACGCTGGTGCCGTATATCGCCGGCAGCGGAGAGCATAAATCCAAGCCCACGCAGCACTCGGTCAAGGAGCTGCAATCGATGGGCATTTCGCCGGACATCATCGTCATGCGCGTCAACGAGCCGGTCGATGACAGCATCAAAAAAAAGATCTCTCTGTTTTGCAACGTGAAATATGATTGCGTCATTGAAAACCTGACCGTGCCGGAGCTTTATGAAGCGCCGATCATGCTGGAGGAGAATGATTTTTCGAGCATTGTGTGCCGTGAGCTTGGCATGGCGCTTCCCGCGCCGGATATGTCCGAATGGAAGGCGATGATCGAGCGCATCCATGCGCGCAGCAAAACCGTGCGCATCGGACTTGTCGGAAAATACGTCAAGCTGCACGACGCGTATTTGTCCGTGGCGGAAGCATTGCGGCACGCCGGCTATGAAACCGGTGCAAAGATCGACATCGACTGGATCGATTCGGAGACAATCACCGAGGAAAACGCCGCTGAAGTGCTGGGCGGACTGAACGGGATCCTGATTCCGGGCGGCTTTGGCGTGCGCGGGATCGAGGGAAAGATCGCGGCGGCAAACTATGCAAGAGTCCATAACATACCGTATCTGGGGCTTTGCCTTGGCATGCAGATCGCGGTGATCGAGTACGCGCGGCATGCAGCGGGCTTGACGGACGCCAACTCCGGCGAATTTGACGCAATGAGCCCCTACAAGGTTATCGACTTTATGCCGGATCAATATGAGGAGATCGCAAAGGGCGGCACGATGCGGCTTGGCAGCTATCCCTGCAAGATCGTACCGGGTACCGTGATGGAGAAGTGCTACGGCGACACGCTGATTCATGAGCGTCACCGCCATCGGTATGAATTTAACAACGAATTCCGGGAAAGCTTGGAAAACGCCGGACTTCGTATCTCGGGCACGTCGCCGGACGGCAGGATTGTAGAGACGGTCGAGGTGCCGGAGAATGACTTCTTTGTGGGCGTACAGTTCCATCCGGAGTTTAAGAGCCGTCCCAACCGCGCGCATCCGCTGTTTGTGGAATTTGTGCGTGCATCCATCCGCAAGAAGAACGCTTTAACGCAAGGGAAATAATCCCGTAGCGCACAAAAAACGAATCCCGCATGCTTTCCGAGCGGGCGCCAACGCGCTCCGGATACGGCGGGATTCGTTC
>CAZWUK010000169.1:0-1882 GCA_964636685.1 uncultured Oscillospiraceae bacterium | reverse complement strand
GACGCCGTTATTCACAATGCCGTCGATCATACCGTAATCGTCCTCCGTCGCCATCTCCGCGTTTTTGAGGTAGTTTTCCGGTTTAATGAAATCCGGCAGCGGAGCAAAATCGAAGCTGTCAACGTAGTGATAGGATACCGCGCCATTCTGTTTCAAAGCAATGATGTCGCTGACAGACAGGCTGTGACCGCGAAATTCTTCCGGACGGTTATTATTGAAACGATCAAAAAGTTCTTCCAGCCTGTCCTGTGTGCCTTCAAACTTGGTGAAGCTGTCGGTATAGACCAGCTCATAGTTTTCATGTTCCACGGTTAGTCCCGCCGCCGTAATCGCCGCCAGCGATTCAAAGCGCAGATCGCGGGTATCCTCGGTGTGCTTGAGTTGGTAAATGGCAAAGGCGTCGGCGGGATTGTTAAGAAAGCTGTTTTTCAAATCTGTGTCTGTCAGCTCATGCCCTGCGGTCAATTCCAGATATTCGCGTTCCTGCTCCCAATCCTCGCGTCGGATACCGAAAAGACCGTTGTGCTGGTCAATATCATCCATGTCAAACGCCATACTCGCGGCGTTGCCGGGTACAAGCATATATACCGTGGCGTCCTTCTCCATAAATTCGGCCGCTTTTTCACGAGAAAGAGGCAGCATATCGTTTTCGGTGTAGCCGTAGGTGTCGCGCTGGGCGATGGTAACGGTGTCGTCCGGCATGGGATAGTCCGGTGGAAACGTGGGTAGCGGCGCACTCGGATCGTAGGTTTCTATCTTTGCGTCAATGACCCTATCCGCATCAATGGGCGTCTTTTCGTCCATCCGCAGAGCGGACGGCGGGAGCGTTTCCCACATTTCCTCCCAATCCTCAGTGTTGATACCGAGCATACCGTCGTAATTGTTGACCTCCCACGGGTCGGAGACTCTGACAAAACGGTCGCCCTGCTTCAAACCGTATATCGTCACATCCTGTGCAATCAGCTCCTGTGCGCGTTCCTTGGACACCGGCAGCATATCGCCGTCTGTGTAGCCGTAGCTGTGCATATCCTCAATGGTGATCGTTGGGTCCGGCATGGGATAGCGCATCTCCGGTTCGTCCGTTCCCGGCTGATGAACGGCGGCAGGATTGGCCTGCTCCGCGTCATCCAAACCGCGCACTCTCGTGACAGCTTCCTCCGGCGTGACTTTTTCCTCATTCAGCCGGTTCACAAGCGGGATGAAGTCGGAATATGCGCCAAAGCCGATGATGTCGGCAGGATATAGCTGTCCACCCCTGTGCTCATACGCCTGAACAAAAGCGGCGTCCTTTTCGTTGACGGAGCGTGGATTCGCGTGAAGCTTGTATTCAAAATACGGCTCTGAGACTTCGTTTGCAGGCTTCTCTGCGGCAGACACGGCCTGCTCCGGCTCCGCTTTATCCAGTCCGCGTTCTTTCATAATGGCGGCATAATTGCGGTCAATATCCGTGATAAGCCCGTTGGAGGTCTTATTGATGGTTTCCAGTGAAGCGCGCAGCTCAGGCAATTCTTTATCCTTCGACCATGTGGCAATGTAGCCAAAGCTGTTTTCGCCGGTGGAGATACCATAATAGGCGCAAACGGCGTAGGAAACGCTTTCGGCCTCGACTTCCTCGGTTTCGCGGCTTTTGTGCTTGACCGGCGCGGCGGCTTCATCACCGGCTGCGGCCTGTTCCTTCACCTTTTCATAGTTATGCAGCTTGGAATGGGCAATTTCGTGCACGGCGGCGCTGACGGTCTGTACTTCGCTCATGCCCTCGCGGATAGCAATGCGCTGTTCATCCAGCGAAAAATAGCCATCCATGTTCGCCGCCATCTGCTCGATGCGGATGGGAACCGGCGCGGAGCGGCGCAGCGCCTCCATGAACACCTCATAATTCTGC
>CAZWUK010000168.1:0-1884 GCA_964636685.1 uncultured Oscillospiraceae bacterium | reverse complement strand
TCTGCTTTTTCACAACTCTGCCGGGGTTGCCAACCACGGTACACTCAGGCGGAACATCCCGCAGAACGACTGCGGCAGCGCCTATCTTCGAGTGGTCGCCGATGGTGATAGGTCCAAGCACCTTTGCGCCCGCGCCGACTGTCACATGGTCGCCTATCGTCGGGTGGCGCTTGCCGACATCCTTGCCGGTTCCGCCAAGGGTAACGCCCTGATACAGGGTAACATCGTCGCCGATTATCGCGGTTTCGCCGATTACAACTCCGTCGCCGTGGTCGATGAAAAAACGCCTGCCAATCTGCGCTCCGGGGTGAATCTCGATTCCCGTCTTATGCCGCGCCCTCTGGCTCACAAGCCTTGCGCGTAGGAAATGCCCCTTCTCGTAGAGCCTGTGCGCCCGCCGATAAGCCCTTATCGCCTTAATGCTCGGGTAACACATCAGAACCTCGAAAAAAGAGCGCGCCGCAGGGTCACGGGTTCTGACCGCCTCTACATCCTCGCGAAGCTGGTCGATAAAGCGCATAGGCATCCTCCTTTTAGAATAAATAAAACGGGCGCACCATCATCAAAGACGGTCTGCCCGTGGTTCCACTTTGTTTCAGAGCTTTCGCTCCCTCAAAAGGCATATAACGCCGCCCACGCGCCGAAGAATTTCCGCTTCGGGGCTCACGGACGCACTTCCCTGCCGACGCTTCGGAAACGCTTTCAGCCGATGACGCTTCTCTCTTTCCCGCGCGCGGCGGGTACTCTTCCGCTCCCTGCCGATAGGATATTATATGCCCCGCATTTAAGATTTGTCAACAGGGAGTTGCGGGGTTGGTGAAAGGTATTGTTGTGAGGTTGCTGCGGGGGTATTAAGCAGGCTTCTTGAGCGGCATTGGTTTCAATACCATTGGTCTACTAAGCTGACGAGTTATCGCCGTTGACGTAAGCGTTCTTGTAAATCTTACCATCTGCGATTGTCTGAACACCTGTCACGCGCTTTAGGCAGTCGTATGCATACCGCACAGTTTGTCCATTGGGATGTTCGCTTGTGATAATGCCGGAATAAACCTCCTTGCAAATAGTCATCTTCCAGCTTATCTGGCAAAATTATCAAATCCGGACGGCGCGACAGTATGTCCTTCTGAAAAGGGTCTTGCTTCAATATACATACATTCTATCATCATTTCACCGTTTGAACTATCCATATAAACGTATAAGCTAGTGTCCGGATCCATAACCAGTAGATAATTCCTTTCATCGCGTTCGTTTGGAAACCCGATTTCTTTCCATTTGGGTTCGCAAAAGTTGTTGTACTTAATATCATACACACCGGACAAACAGATATCATCATCAACACGATAATAGCCGTCTTCTCCGCAATACTGACTCCCTGATTCTCCTTTCAATATTAAGTCCCACACGGGAGAAACGACATACTCTCCCGCCGTATTAATGATACCATATCGCGTTCTTTCTTCGCGATAGACTTGAACAACGGCAACATTATTGTTATAAAATGATTCAACTTTTGCAAACTTTGGCTCAATCACAATTTTCTTGCCTTTCTTATATCCCCACAGTCCGTCCGCTTCAAACGGAGTCAGCTGCGAATCCGCTAACGCTGCCATCATTGGCACAAGTAATAAAAGAATCAAACAAATAACCGCTAACCTTTTCACAGAACTCACTCCTTTTCGTGATGAACACGCATTAATACGTATAGTCAGTCATCCTCAACAGTCCACTTCATAAATTCCCAGCTTGGTGAATCATAATCAACAAACGATAGTAACCCATAAGAAACAAAGCCATTTCCAGTTCTCGGATCTGTTCTGAACAAATCAGAAATATGCACGCCCTTGGAAGGAGTCGATTCTATTACTGCATTTTTATTACAGCCTA
>CAZWUK010000167.1:0-1899 GCA_964636685.1 uncultured Oscillospiraceae bacterium | reverse complement strand
GCCGCCAGCGTTCGTCCTGAGCCAGGATCAAACTCTTGAGTTCAATCTCTGACAGTGTTTCCACTGTTTGCTCACTTATCTTTACGCTTGGTCTTCTCAAATTCATTGCGTTCGTTTTCAATCTTCCGATTTACTGGCTTGTTTCTTCTTTATTCTGCACTATATAGTTTTCAAGGTACGCCTGCTGCCGTTTCGCTTTTCTGTCCTGTGCTCTCGTGCGACAGCTTTGTTAGTATAGCAATTTAATCCCGGGTGTACAACCTATCTTGTTCCGATTATCCTGAATTATCCATCAATACAATTGATATGCGTCGTTTATTTCAATTTTTAATACAATGTTCTCTTGATTTTAACACAATCCTCCGTTTTTCGTTTTTTATCGCAAAGAATTTTAAACGTTGCGAAAAACAAAAGGAGACGGTCGCTATTCCGTCTCCTTGATCCGTTCCGGAGCCATGTTGATGCCTTACGTTTCCATGTGAGTATTCTTCGGCAAACCCATGTCCTATCGCAGTGGTAAACCTGAAACAGGTATCCGCGCTTACCCCAAAGGCTTCATCGTTGGGAACAGCAGCACATCGCGAATCGAGTACGCGTCCGTCAGCAGCATGACCATGCGGTCGATGCCGATGCCGATGCCGCCCGTCGGGGGCATGCCGTATTCCAGCGAGAGACAAAAGTCCTCGTCGATCATCATGGCTTCCTCGTCGCCCTTTTCCCGTTCCTTTAGCTGCTGCACAAACCGGTCGCGCTGATCGATGGGGTCGTTCAGCTCCGAGTACGCATTGGCATATTCGCGTCCGCCGATAAACAGTTCAAATCGTTCCGTCACATATGGCTGCGACGGCTTACGCTTGGTCAAAGGCGACACTTCAACCGGGTAATCCATGATAAAGGTCGGCTGCCGCAGATTGTCCTCCACAAACGCCTCAAAGGCGCAGTTTAATAGCTTTCCGCGCGTGATGGTCTTGTCCTCAAACTCCAGCCCGAGACTCTGCGCAAGCAATCTAGCTTCCTCGTCCGTTTCGCAGGCAAAGAAATCCGCGCCGGTATGCTTTTTGACCGCGTCATTCATCGTCATGCGCGCAAAAGGCGGCGTCAGGTCGATCTCCTCGCCCTGATAGTTGAGCTTTGTCGTGCCGCAGACCTCGTTTGCGCAGTGCGCGAACAGATCCTCCGCCAGCGCCATCATGCCGTTATAATCCGTATACGCCTGATACAACTCCAGCGTCGTAAATTCGGGGTTGTGCTTAATGTCCATCCCTTCGTTGCGGAAGATGCGCCCGATCTCATACACGCGCTCCAAGCCGCCCACAATGCACTCCTTGAGCGGAAGCTCCGTGGCGATGCGCAGGTACATATCAATGTCCAGCGTATTGTGATGCGTGATGAACGGCCGCGCGTTGGCGCCGCCCGGAATGGTGTTGAGCGTCGGCGTCTCCACCTCGATGAAGCCCTGATCGTCCAGTCTCCGGCGAATCTCCGAGATGATGCGGCTGCGCTTGCGGAACGTGCTGCGCACCTCGGGATTGACGATCAGATCGACAAACCGCTGGCGATAGCGCAGATCGGGATCCTTCAGCCCATGGAATTTCTCCGGCAGCGGACGAAGCGACTTTGCAAGCAGCGTCACCTCCTGCGCGTGCACGGACACCTCGCCGGTCTTGGTCTTGAACACGATCCCGCGCACGCCGATCAGATCGCCGATGTCATAGGTTTTAAACGCCGCGTAGTTTTCCTCTCCGATGTCATCCCTGCGCACATAGGCCTGAATATTGCCCTGCCCATCCAATAGATGCGTAAAGCTCTCCTTACCCATGATGCGCTTGGCCATCATGCGTCCGGCAATGCTGCCCTCCTTGCCCTCCAGCGTCTCAAACCCATTGACGATCTCGGTGC
>CAZWUK010000166.1:0-1903 GCA_964636685.1 uncultured Oscillospiraceae bacterium | reverse complement strand
TGATTAATGCCGTTTACGATGATTGCTCATCTTTGATGAACCATTAAATGTAGGATGCTTGACTTTCCATTTGATGAATTTTCCTACTTTGTCAGAAGAAAGAAGCAATTCTCGTGTATAGTAAAAGTCTCTAAGCTCTTGTTCAGAATATAGTGCATGAATTTGAGAATGACATTCAGCGCAAATCCATAAGAAGTTAGACTCTTCGGTCTTAAGTTCTTTTCCATATTTTGCAGATCGAGAGACCTTTTGTGGAATCAAATGATGTTTTGTCAAATCACATTCGCGACCACATAATTCACAATTGCCATTCATGATGCTTCAAGTTCTCTATATTTAGTTATGACACCTTTAATTAAATGTTGGTCATTCGTCTTAGCATTTGAAGCGGGCACTAAATGTATTCATTAATGTAATCATATTAAATTTTTCTGAACTTTCCATTTGATCAAATATATGTGAAATGCACCAAGCTCCAAACTCTTCAGCAAAATGGTGATCACGAGTTAGCAAGTCGCGATATGTCATGACAAATATTGCTGCTTCATCTTTATTGCTGACATCATAATTGAATGTATTGCGCGGGTCATTCAAAAAGCTGAAAAACATTTTCTGAGACGCATGTTCACGAAAATGATATGCAACATATCCAAGAATCTGATAGAAATACCCTTTATGATCAAATTGCTGCTTCAACGGAATATTGAAGCCCTCAACTGCAGCATCTAAGATAATCTCTTCAAATGGCAATTGTTCACCTAATTCATATTCTTTTTCCAAAATTTTGTCAGCAAAAATCCAGAATCCTTCAGTTTTAACCGGAAAATCTGAAAAAGCTGAAGATGTTCTTAATGAATCTCGAATCACATACACATAGAATTGCTGTTTTGTCATACGTATATCATATCAAACAATTAAACTATGTTTCAAATGTCATTTCAGCTCACAGTTGCTCAGCATTTAAATGCTTTTCAATTTCAGTCCAACATACAGGCTTATAGTCATGCCGCTCGACACACATGCAACAGCCTGTTTTTGTCCATGTTTCAAATGTATTAGAATCATGGACATGGCCAAATAAGTTGATGAACGGGCAATTGTTGTTCAAAAATAGCATAGGTTCATGTGACAACACAATATAGTCATTGATGATGACTTTGCGATCATATACACGATTGAATCCAGCCTTGTAATAGAAGTCTACACTATGATGATCGTGATTGCCTAGAACTAGCTTGATTCGACCATTCAGTTTATGTACAATCTCAGAAATCCGTTCACTCTGCTTAGGTCCAAGACAAAAGTCACCAAGATGCCAAACAATTCCATCTTTTGGAACAACTGAATTCCAGTTCTCAATCAAAATCTTGTCCATCTCTTCAACATTTGCAAATGGACGATTGCAATATGTCATGATATTTGCATGACCAAAATGTGTATCACTAGTAAAGAAAATCTTGTCTGTCATCTTTTTTTCTGTTCCAAAGTTTGTCATGACCCATACTGCAGACTTGGCATTGTCTTCAGTCATCGTCTTCTCACATTCAATATAATTGTTCGGTAATTGTGTATGCATTGCATGGTTGCCATCACAATCAAGTACAACAAATTTGCAACATCCACCTTCAGCCTGAAGGTCGTTATTGATATATGTTGCAACACGATGTGCCATACGGTCACTAAACGTGTCAACTTCTTCATCTGTTGTAGTCCGCCAAAGCACATTGAAAATCTTGCTTACTGGAATCTTGAATATCGCAGCATAATCATCAAGTGATTTATACAACATATTGTTGTCAAATACAATGACATGGCAATTGTCAACCTTGTCAAAAATATACTTAACTCGCTCAGTGTTCTGTTGAGTCACCAGTTCATGTGAAATGAATATAAAGTTTTTAGG
>CAZWUK010000165.1:1198-1992 GCA_964636685.1 uncultured Oscillospiraceae bacterium | reverse complement strand
AAGATGGGAAACTTTTCGGCGCCTATCATATTGCCGAGGATTTCACGACGATCAGGGATATTCGTCGGTTCAAGTTTCACATCCGGCAGGTAGAACGGGGGACATTGCGGCTCCCCCGTGATAGCCTCCATGCCCTTCAAAGTCCATTTGACTTCTTGCGGCATATTGACACCAGGCGCGGCAGTCGCCTGCTCGTCGATCGGGGAACGGGTCAAGCCGCGATTGCCGGCGGGACCGTCGAAGTTGCCCGTCATGTAGGACAAGTGCAGGATGGCTCGTACGGTTTGCGAGCAGTTGCCAACCTGATCAGGAGCAAGATTCAGGTGAATGCCGCCATTGCCGTACGTTTGCCCTTCCGGACGCGTCGCCCACGCAAGGCACGCTTCCTCCACGAGCGCCGGGTCAAGCCCCGTTTTCTCCTGACACCACTCCGGTGTGCATTCCTTCACCGACTCTTCCAAGTAAGCCCATACCGGTCTGGCCATGTGCTTCGTACCATCTGCCAGCTCGATCTCGTGGGACTCCTTCAGATCAAAATCAATGCCAGCTTCCTCAAGCTCCCAGTAAGACAGCGGGGGCAAATACCCCTCTTGCGACGTCCCCTTGTACACGACCTCCATCTTGTCGCGCGTAGGAGCCACGTGGTTGCACCCTTCCCACTGCGTAGCGTCGGCATCCCAGTACACCAGGCCGCCCTTACCGTCATTGGCCTTCTTGTTCCATGCGTAGAACTTGTGCGGGCTGCCGCCTTCTTTCAGATCGCTCTCTTTCAACAGGCGAGTCTTGAGTTTCGT
>CAZWUK010000165.1:232-1188 GCA_964636685.1 uncultured Oscillospiraceae bacterium | reverse complement strand
GGTCCAGCGCTGGACGAATTCCCAATCTACCAGGTGGTTTTTGATAATAATATGCTGCCAGCACAAAGCTAAGGCACCGTCAGTGCCAGGCTTGAGGTTCAGCCAATAGTCCGCCTCCTTACCAGACCCCGACAGACGCGGATCGATGCAGATATGCACATCGGCCTCGGCCATCTTGTCTACCAAGTTACGGCAACTGTCGTCGTAGTTAGAGTTTTCAGGCGCAGTACCCCACTGCACGTACACGCGCGGTCCGTCCCGCAAAGCCATCCACGGCGCACCGTCCACCGAACTGATCCAGCCCATCAAGCGACGCGGACCTTTGCATATCTCCGATGCCACATGAGCGTTCGGAGTATCGAACAGCCACTTGTAAAACGCATACGGCCCGTATACCCACTGACGCGACGTACCCGCCATGTTGAAGATGGACTGACCGCCGTATTGGTCGATGATCTCTTGGAATTTTTCTCCAATCGTTTTCATCGCCTCATCCCAGGTGATGCGCTGCCAACCGGGATCCTCGCCCTTGGGATTCGTGCGCTTCATGGGATGATAGATGCGATCAGGGTGATACGCCGCCTGAATGGACGACTGCGATTTACCGCAGCAGTTGCCGCTCGACTGGAACGACGACTGATCGCCTTCCACCTTAACGGCGCGACCGTTTTGAACGGTCACCCATACGCCGCATTCCATCTTGCCGCAGCCGCGACAACACGTACGCACGCGCTTGATGTCGTCGCCGCGCGTGGCAGCCCCGGCATCTTCAGCCAACGCCGCATTCGGAGCGACCGCCGCCGAACAGGCCAACGCCGCACCCGTCACGGCCGTCAGCTTCGTGAACGCGCGACGCGTCAGATTGAGCTTTCCCATTCCTCCTCCTTCTTTCAACTCGCCCTTGTTCGCGGCGCAATGCCAACCTTCGCCGCTTTATTCGAGCATGCACGCGAATA
>CAZWUK010000165.1:0-222 GCA_964636685.1 uncultured Oscillospiraceae bacterium | reverse complement strand
TGCGTTTCTGCAAAAAGCTGGAAGGAACGGCAAGGCGAGCATCATGCATTTCCCATGATTTTGAAGAAACCGCCGGTAAGAAGCGCATGACGCGAAGCGGCAACGCAGCGAGCCACATAGGTCGAAAAGGCCGAGCACGTTATAATGAATCGCAGGGGATCGAGATCTTGAGGGGGAATTCTCGTGCCGCACACGCCAAAACCGCTAACCACCGCACAGGAT
>CAZWUK010000164.1:0-2011 GCA_964636685.1 uncultured Oscillospiraceae bacterium | reverse complement strand
TGATAAGAACGAAAATCAACGCCATAAAGAAACATAATAAAAAAAACGCCCTTTATCAGGCGTTGATGATGGCGATCAATTGCTTAACTCCCAGCAAATTGACTGCTCGTTTGAAATCATACCCAAGGAAAGCGAACGCCATTTCAGCCGACGCCTTCAGCTTTCCCCGCAGCAGCAGGAAACGACCGTCGTTCCACCATTTCACCGTTCCGTAAGGGTGCTCGACGATCTCGTTGCGTTTGCGCAATGTATGTTGATTGGGATAAAAACGGAGGGTCACCCATTCGTCCCAGACGCAATTTTCCGAAGGCTTCCGGGCGGAAAAGGTGTGATTGTCCCTTTTCGTTATCTTTCCTGCCTTGCAGCGGTCATAGAAAGTGGCGGGGATGCGCGTCTCGCCTTCGCGGAAACCAACGACTCGTCTTTTACCCATCGTGCATTTGTTCTTGCACTTGGCGCAAGCCGCCGCTCTGTGATAACGCCGCATCGTCGAATCCGCGACCCCATTAGGCGCTCCGGATCCTGCGTAATACAGCGTTTGCCTCATGGGGCATGTTACGGTATCCTTTTCGATATCGCGCTCAAAGTACGGCTGAACGGGTTCGTCTCGCTGAACGTCTATCTTTTCACGCTTTGCTCCGCCCGCCGCTTCCATTTCTTTGCGGGTTACAAGCTCGCCCGTCTCGCGATTGAGATACTGATACGCGCCTTCCGCTCGCTTTTTAGTGATCTCCATCGTCACGTCATCGCGACAAAGCACCTCCGGCAGCTGTCCCGCCGCAATGCACTTCTTGAGCGTTTCATGATCTTTTGAGGCGAGCATTTCCGCCGTGATTTCTTCATCTGTTTTCTGAAACCGAAAGGTGCGGTCATCCTGTCCTTTATTCGGATAGGTGGTCGGCGTATCCCCGTTCAACAGACATGCCAGTATCTGCTCGTCGCAGGCATAGCCCTTGTCCGCCACGCCCTCCAGATTCTCTACACCCAGCGCGTCCTTTGCTCCGTTGATGCCATCCTCCAACAGGTTCCAGTCGACGTACTCGTTCGTTACGTCATAATGCACAATGATGTGGTTGTCAGCCTCCACCGCGGTCTGCACATTGTAGCTCGGCTTATAGCCGTCACGCGTTTTCATCAGTCGGCATTCCGGGTCGGTCACGCATAGCTGGTTTGCGTTATTCTCATCCAACTGGTTCAGCGCGTCCGACAGCTGCTGCTTCCTGTTTCGCAAATATTCCAGCACGCGGCGAACCTCATCCGCGTCAAGCGTCTCCGGACGCCGTTCCGTTTCATCGTTCTTTTCCATCTCCGCCATGTATTTCTCGATGCGTTCATCTGCCTGCTCAAGCATCACTTGTACATTCTGACGCACGTACGCCTTTTGATCCGCGTTGACCGCGCGGAATTTCGAGCCGTCTATCACGACGGTTTCGTGCGACAAGAGTCCCGCCTTGTCACACAGCTTCACAAACTCGCGGAATACGTTCTTGATCGCTCCTGCGTTGTTTTTGCGAAAATCAGCGATGCACCGGAAATCCGGCACAATCTTTCCAAGCAGCCACATCACTTCCACGTTTCGACCGGCTTCCCGCTGCAAGCGCCGTGAGGAGCGCACTTTGTTCACGCATCCATAGATGTAAAGCTTCAGCATGTCGCGCGGGTCATATCCAGGGCGTCCTTCTGTCGCGGCTTCCGCTTTGATCCCCAATTTCCCGATGTCCAGTGCGTTGACGAACGCGTCAATCGCCCGTGCCGGATTATCCTCCGATACGTAGTCGCCCAGACAATCCGGCATGAATGTTATCTGCCCGCGTTCCGCGCCTTTGATGTACGGCATACTCTTTCTCCTTGGTGTTTCTTATGCTCTTATTATATCATTTTCTACCACTATTTTCTACTTTTCTATGAGTTTTCGGACGGTCTGCAAGCGGCTATACTACACAAAGTTTTGAGGGCTGGTGTTGTGTATATCACAGTCATTTCGCGAGTTATCGCATACTACATATAGCGA
>CAZWUK010000163.1:0-2013 GCA_964636685.1 uncultured Oscillospiraceae bacterium | reverse complement strand
ACGGCGGCTTGACTGCGGAGCAAAGCCTGTTTTATGAAATTAGAATTGTATCAAAGATGTATTTGGAAGGCGTTTCGGTTAATGATGCTATCGAAGCAGTTAAAGCGGATAACCTATTCCAATACCCAACAGAGCGTCTTGTTTCAAGGATGACCCGTGCTTGTTATAAGCGAATGGATGCACTCAATAACGATCATCTGAGAAATGAAATTGCGTATGCGCCTGTTGAAATTGCAAAGCAAATCAATCTCTATGCAATGATGAGATATAATCGGCTTGTTTATGAATTCTTGGTCGGGGTCATCGGTGAGAAGTTCAGAAATCAGGATTTTTCCTTTTCTCGAAAAGACCTGAATACTTTCTTTTCGCGCCTCCAAGAGCAGAATGATTATGTCGCGGAGTGGAGCGATTCAACACTCAGTAAAATCAAGCAGGTCCTTACCAAAGTTCTTGTGGAAACGGGATACCTTGATACTTTCAAATCTGAAAAGCTCAACCCGGTATTCCTGTGCTCCGAGCTTGAAGAAGGAATAAGAGAGAATAATGATTCAGAGGCGCTGGCGGCTTTCAACTGTTTTAGATAGGAGCAAATGCTATGAGCAATATAAAACAGGACTTAGACAGAATACGGGACAGAATATCTGATCCCAGTTTTCTTGCAAATAAAGGCTTGAGCAATGAAGTTGGAATACATGTGTTCTGCTATGATCCGGCTGACGAAATCATAGTGAGAAATTATGTTGCCAAGCTAAAAGAGGACTCTTCTTCGACGTTCCACATCGTTGAATGCGACTTGTATGAGATTTTCTTGAAGCTGCTGGAAGATAAGCGCGTGCTTAGCTCTGTTGAGGGGCTTGAGGAACGTCGCGGTAAAGATTATCTCCTGAAACAACTTCAAAAGATTGCAACACCGGAGGCTTTGCTTGAATACATGAAGTACGAACCTCATCGATACGGGGATGTTCTTTTTCTCACTGGTGTTGGAAAAGTGTATCCGTTTATGAGGTCCCATAAGATGCTGGACAGTATGCAGCATATTTTTGCAGATATTCCAATCGTGATGTTCTACCCCGGCTCTTTCAACGGGCAAGACCTTGGCTTGTTTGGTAAGTTCTTAGATGGTCATTACTATCGAGCGTTCAACCTACTTTAATTGGAGGTAACGATAATGAAAATACAAAGCATGTTCCAAAAGGACATCAATAGAGACATCAACGGCGTAATCAAAGTCTCTCAAGATGACCAGGCAAGCTTGAAACAAGAGCTGAGCGAATACATCATTACAAAAGAACTTCGCCGTCATTTTACGACGTTTTTCGACAATTATGAGAAGGCTATCTCCCATCCCACCGATAAGATCGGTGTTTGGATTTCAGGCTTCTTTGGAAGTGGTAAATCGCACTTCCTCAAGATGCTCTCTTATCTTCTGTCAAATCAAATGGTGGATGGCAAGTCCGCTTTTGAATACTTTGCCGATAAGTTTGACGATCCGATGATGTATGCCGCCGTGTCGAAGTGTGTTTCCATCCCGACCGAGTCAATTCTATTCAATATCGACATTGAAGGTCCTATCAACAAAGATAAGACTGCTGTTTTGCGTGTATTTGCAAAGGTATTCTATAATCACTGCGGCTTCTATGGTGAAGACCTCAAGATTGCCAAGCTTGAACGCTTTATAGATAAGCAGGGAAAGACGGAAGAATTCAAAACCGCTTTCAAAGCCGCGAACGGCGATGATTGGACAAAAGCGAGGGATTCCGCTGCCTTCTTTGAAGATGATATTGTTGATGTCCTTCAATCTGTCATGGGCATGAGTGAGACTGCCGCCCGGAACTGGTTCAATGGAGAAGAGAACGGAGATATGAGCATCAAGCAGCTTGTATCCGAGATCAAAGAATATGTTGACGGGAAAGGCAAAGACTTCCGCCTCCTGTTTATGGTGGATGAAGTCGGTCAGTATATTGGTGAGGACAGCGACCTCATGATCAACCTTCAATCGCTGGTTGAAGAAAT
>CAZWUK010000162.1:0-2034 GCA_964636685.1 uncultured Oscillospiraceae bacterium | reverse complement strand
GAGCGGCCAATATCGCATAGTCCTTGAAGGTTTTCCGCTGTAAATGGCTTACCGTCATGCAACACCTCAAGCCTGTCGCAATATTGCACGAACTTGATGCTTGTCGCACCTGCATCTTCCGCATTCTGGAGCAGCTCATAAACGAAATGGGACTTATCGGTATACAGCTGGATAATTCGTTCAAGAGCACGACGCAACATGCCATCTTTATCCTGCGCTATTCTAATACTATCGGCGATACCGCTCATTGCTTACCCCTTCCTGATTTCAATCAGCCCGTTCGCTACTAATGAGGTGTGAATATCTGCCCGAGATGTCCGCTCGTTGATTTCTGCCACTTTGCCGTTAAAGTTCTCAGTTGCTGTGGCGAGTTCACTCTGATACATTCTCCGAATCTTTTCATCAAACGCATCACGTATTTTCTGCTCCAAAGTTCGCTTTCGGTTCCTATAGTTGCTGTTAATGCTTTCAAGTTTATAATCGGCAGTACCCTTGACACTGGTAATGTACTTTTCCTTCTCTGATTGCCACAGAAGCACATGTTTACCCTCGAGACTCGCCCAAGTATCACCACTCACGGCAACGGCCTCTGAAGAAGTTTCTGCTTCCTGTAACACTTCTGTCAGCTCGGCAGCTATTAGGTCATTTTCACAAATTGGTACAACTCTGAACATGGGATGCAGGCCGACATAGCTCCAAGCATAGACTGAAAATGGATAAGTTCCCGCCGGTAAATCGTCAGAATAGTACTCGAGGTGGATATACGAAGTCGTGCTTGTTGCAAAGTGTTTTGCAGCCTGCTTGACAAGAGGATGCATCGGAGTGATAAAGAACGCCTTCCGTTCTTTCGATGCGGTTTCAGATGTGAAGGTCAGTTTGTGCAGCGGCTCGCTTCCCTTAAGGTATAGCTCCCATTTTCTCTTTTGCGCTGACTTTATGTTAGACAGCTTTCGGAAGTCTTCCAACAGTATCATTCTGGCATCTTTACCCAAGCGAATCTGTTTTAGCTCGGTGCTTCCCAAGATATACTGACCGGTACCAAGACGTGCAGCAAAATATCGTTCAACCAATCGCTGAATGTTTGCTGGCGAGATCCAGGGGCTTTCAGCTTCTTTGATCTCCTTTGCTGCGGTATAGTTTGATAAATCAAATCCGAACAGCGCCCGCTCTTCATCTTCAAGTTTTGAAAGCTCCTGCATCCTTCGGATTTCGTTGTCAGCCATTTGCTCGAGTTTCTGTCGTCTCTCGTCAGGAGTCAATTCTGTATTGACCGCGATTTGTTCGATCTGCGCACCTATTGCGCCGAGCACTTCTTCACACTCGCCGACACTACGTTCAAAAATCCCAATTCGCATTAAACAACGGGTGTAGATGTCCGCATCAACGGTATCGGCGGTAATGATATTGTAAATGTTGACAGCTTCGCTTTTTTGTCCACGTCTGTCAATACGACCAATACGTTGCTCAATACGCATTGGATTCCACGGAAGATCATAGTTAATCATGGTATCGCAGAATTGATAGTCCAAGCCTTCGGAGCCGACCTCTGTAAACAGTAAAATGTCAATCGCGTCCGGCTCACTCTTTTCCTTTTCAAATCGCTCACGCAGGGCTCTCCGATCCTCATCCTTGACACTACCATCTATCTGAGCGACTCGGTAATTCAGGGCTTTAAGCCGCTTACGAACATAGGCAAGTGTGTGCCTAAACGTGCTGAAAAGGATTATTTTGTTGTTATCAAGTTTTTGCTTTTCGTCGATTATTTTGATGATACTATCAAACTTCGGGTCGTCCTCTGGCAGGCTCTCAGCCAACGCCAAAACATGCTGAGCAAGCCCCATCAATGCTGATGTTGCTTCTCCATCAAGATCAAATTCATCGACATCAACATCCGGATCATCTACCATCTGATTAAAACGACGGCTTATGAGATCTCGAATCTGAGGAGCGAGGCCAAAGATGCAACTTGCTGCTTGCCTTCTGATGGTACTCATCATAAAGGGAATAGATCTGACATTGTGTAGCTTTGCAAGC
>CAZWUK010000161.1:0-2039 GCA_964636685.1 uncultured Oscillospiraceae bacterium | reverse complement strand
AGCGGCACCTGATTTCCGCCCGTCGCCATTCGTCTGCACAGCGTCTGACTGACGTTCTCGCCGCTGATACCGATTCTGCTGTCGGTGGGATTGAAGTCCAGCGCGACCATCGTTTGATTGTCGCCCATCTGATAGCGCAGCGTTCCCGCGATCTCTTCCCATGCGTGCCCGCCTTCTCGCGCCGCCGCTCCCGGCTCAAAAGCTACCGCTGTTCCGCGTTGGCCTGTCTTTCCAGCGCCATCCGCAGTACCTCCGGCAAACTCTTGCCACGCTTTTCCGCGCGCCGCAGAATACCCTGACACGCCTTCGGACTCAAAGAGAACCTCTCCGGCGCGGCTTCCGTCAAGATCGACGACAACAAACACACGGCGGCGGCGCTGGGCGACTCCGTGGTATTGCGCGTCGATGATCCGCCACGCGAGTGAGTAATCGTCTCCCAGGATCTCCCCCGCTGACAGCCATTTTTTTGTATCCGGCATAGGAACAACTGCCGATTCTTCCTTGATTCTGACGAGGCTTTCGAGGACTTGCCGGAAGTCCCGGCAGTCTGAAGAGGACAGCGCGCCCGGAACGTTTTCCCACACGCACCACCTTGGATATTTCCCATCTGTTTTCTCCCTCATTTCCCGTATGACGCGCACAGCCTCGAAAAACAGCGATGACTTTTCGCCGTTTATCCCGTCCCGACCGCCGGCAATACTAAGATTTTGGCAAAGCTAAGGGCTGCCAAACGTAATCACGTCAACAGCCTCGGCATCACCCCCTTTGATCCCAGCGATATTGCCAAGATGTTTCATAGCAGGAAAACGCTTGCTGGTCACGCGGATTGGAAACGGCTCGATCTCAGACGCCCATATTGGGCGCATCCCCGCGTAAACTCCCGCCAGCGGAAACCCGCCGATGCCGTCAAACAGGCTGCCCAGTGTCAATTGTTTTTTCATCAGTTCCTCCCGTGATATTCGTTGCCGCGCTCCCCGACGTGTTTTTCATGGCGGCGATAATTGGAATCATATTGCCATTGACGAGCAGGGCGTTCCCTCCCTCTTCGTCCGGTACGGGATTCATGTTCTCAAGGTCGCGGATGTCGTTGGTGGAAAGCCAGCCGTTCTGCCGACCGATGGCATAGCCCTCCATGCGGCTCTTGTAATCGCCGCGCATCAGGCCGTCAATATTGAAGCGGACATAAAAAGAGCCTTTTTCTTTGTCTGAGAAAAGGGCGCGGTTCATGGACTGCTCGATGCGAACCAGCCATGGCCGGATGGTATGCACGGCGAACGAAATGCTCTGATTCTCGATATTGCTGAAGGTAGCGTGTTCCAGATCGCCCACCATGTGCGGCGGCACGCGATAGATGCGGCAGATCTCCGACACCTGAAACTTCCGGCTTTCGAGGAATTGCGCCTCATTGTTCGGCATGGAAATTCGCTCGAAGGTCATGCCCTCTTCCAAAATGGCGACCTTGCCGCTGTTCGCCGAACCGCCATACGCGGCGTTCCAGCTCTCACGCAGAGCGGCAGGATTCTTCACCGTGTTCGGATGCGTCAGCACGCCCGCCGGCGTCGCGCCGTTTGAGAAGAACTTGCTGCCATATTCCTCGGCGGCAATACCAAGTCCGATGGCGTTCTTTTCCAACGCGATGGGGCTATAGCCCATAATGCCGTCGAAGCCCAAGCCCGGAATATGCAGTACGTCCTCCGGGCGAAGGCGCACCGTAACGCTGTCGCGGGTCATGTAGTCGTAGGTGAGCTTGCCCGCACTGTCACGATCCACCGTCATGCGGTCGGGCAAGAGCGGATACAGGCCCAAAATGTGCCCGCGACCGTTGCGCAATATCTGGCAATAGGCGTTACCCCACAACAAAAGGTGTGAAAGCAATGTCTCCCGCAGCACGAACGAGGTCATCTCGCTGTTCGGCTCGTCATGGAGCAGGAAATACAGCGGATGCTCATACGCCTTGACGCTGCCGGTATCCGTCCGCTCATACACATGAAGCGGCAAAGACGCGATGGTCTCCGCGATCACCCGGACGCAGGCGTAGA
>CAZWUK010000160.1:0-2068 GCA_964636685.1 uncultured Oscillospiraceae bacterium | reverse complement strand
AAAGAATATACGACATGCTATATATGATAGGTCATTACTTATAAAGAGCCGAGAGCCTTTCGGCGGATACTGGTGAATGTTTGGAGTATGGCAAGAAATTAACTACTGGTAAGAAAAAAGGGCTCTTCGCCAGTAAGTGTGGGTAGGTTTTAGCATGAAATCGCAGATAGGCACGAGGTTCCTAAGGTAAAGTTTTAGTGCTAACAAAAACTGACCGAATAAAGGATATCCCCGTGCCCATCAAGAGGATACTCGCCGTACTGCTCTGCGTCACCTGCACCGTCGTTAAATCCATGAGATTGGAAGAAGGTAGGCTCGTTGTCAGCGTTGCGCCGCGCAAGGGCCAGCGCTGCCGCTGCCCGCACTGCAACCGCAGATCTCCCGTCCATGACTGCTCGCAGAGCCCACGCCGCTGGCGCACGCTCGACCTCGGCTCGACGATGGCATACCTCGAGTACGCGACCCTTCGCGTCAAGTGCCCCGAGCATGGCGTTGTCACCGCATCCGTTCCCTGGGCGCACCACGCATCGCGCTTCACCCATGCCTTCGAGCAGCAGGTTGCATGGCTTTGTGTTCACTGCAACCGCAGCGTCGTCGCCCAGCTCATGCGCATCGACTGGAAGAGCGTAGGGCCTGTCTGCAAGCGCGTTTACGACAGGCTCGATGCCGAAGCTGGCAACCGCTTCGATGGCCTCGTTTGCATCGGTATCGATGAGACTTCGTACAAGAAGGGGTACAAGTATATGACTGTCGTGCTGAACCATGACACGGGCCGCGTCGTCTGGTGCGCTAAAGGGCATGGCAAGGAGGTGCTGAAGTCATTCTTCGACCTGCTCACCGAAGACCAGCTCGAGTCCGTGCGGGTCGTAACCGCAGATGGCGCCCGCTGGATTGCAGAAGTCGTCGCCGAGAGATGCCCTAACGCCGAGCGTGTGATGGATCCGTTTCACGTGGTCTCATGGATGACCGACGTTCTCGACGAGGTTCGCAAGATGGCTTGGCGAGAAGCGCGGGCGGCGGAGCCGAAAAACCCAAAACGCAAGCGGGGCCGTCCGAAGAAGGGCGAGGAGCCAAAGCCCAGTAAGACCGATGCGGTGAAGGGAAGCAGGTATTCGCTGCTCAAGAATCCGGAGAGTCTGACCGACGCTCAGCAAGTCGCGCTCGAGCGCGTCGCACGCGAGGACGAGCGCCTCTATCGTGCATACCTTTTGAAAGAAAGGCTGCGCGACGTGTTCAAGGCAAAGAATGGTATCGATGCCGCGCAGCTGCTGGAATCGTGGCTCAGAAGCGCGAGCCACAGCAGCCTCGATGTCATCAAGGAGCTGTCGAAGAAGATACGCCGCCATCGCGAAGCGATCGTTCGCAGCGTCGAACTCGGTGTCTCGAATGCACGTGTTGAAGCCGTCAATAATAAGATAAAGCTTACCGTGCGCATGGGCTACGGCTTCCGCAACATCAACAACCTCATTGCGCTCGTCATGCTGCGCTGTTCGAACCTGCCAATAACGCTACCGGGAAGGGTCTAAAACACCCACAGAAACTGGCGAAGCGTCAACTTAATTGGTAATTCGTTCTTTGACTTGAAAACGACCCACCATATCCCTCGAACAAGAAGGGGCTCGAGGCACTCTTGATTGCGCTGTTGTTTTTAGGCATACTCGTTTTACCGGCTTCTGAAAGGAACGGCCTTGGAAAACGACGGCGTTGAGATGAGCAGCGGAACTAAAGCGACCAACGATATCGCTTTGACTTCATTCGACCCCATCGATGTCAAGAGCCTCATCTGCGTTATGCGAAACCAGCTTTCCCGAGAGATTCCGATTCCGGCTTACCTCAGAAGAGTACGAACGTTTGAGGTCACAAACTGTGACCTCAAACGGAAGAGGAGGAAGGCGCTATCTTCCATATGTGTTCACCGAACAAGGGATCGCGATGCTTTCTGCAGTTCTCCGTAGCGACATCGCAGTCGAGACGAGCATTCGCATCATGGACGCCTTTGTGGAGACCCGTCGATTCCTCGCAAACAATGCGGCTCTTTTCGAACGTATCGGACAAGTAGAACTGAGGC
>CAZWUK010000159.1:0-2126 GCA_964636685.1 uncultured Oscillospiraceae bacterium | reverse complement strand
CCCACGTGAGTGTTTCCTGTCGGGGATTGATCAAAGTACAGTCGATAGCTCCACGGAGAAATGGCTGGACGAAATCGAACAGCGCGTTGATTACGGGCATTGGTATTGCGGCCATTATCATACAGATAAGTCAATCGATAAGCTCACATTTATGTTCGAGCAGTTTACTTGCTTATGAGGGGGTATGGTATTCAAGCATGCTCATGTGATTCGGCGTCATGCCGGGTCACATTTTTTATGCGCGTCAAATGGCGCTTCTTTCTTTGACCGGGGCAGATTGCTACATCGTCTGAAGATATTTTTCTCACAGTCCGTTCAAAACCCCGATTTTTTGCCAGTTAAGGCGGAAGGGAAACCTTCGAGTATGAAATCGGGGGTACTTACGTTATGACAGACGCAGAGAAACAGCGTATACAGACGTTTCGAACGAACGGCATGGGCTATGCGAGTATTGCGGATACGCTCAAGCTCAAAGAGACGACCGTCAAAATGTTCTGCCTGCGCAACCACATCGGCCAACAGCGCAGAGAAATAAAGTCTGAAAACAACCATGAGCTTTGCCGTGAATGCGGAAAGCTGCTCATCCAGATCGCGAAACAGAAAAAGCGTGTCTTCTGCAGCGACGTTTGCCGAAATCGCTGGTGGCACAAACATCCCGACCAGATTCATCAAAAGGCTGTTTATACCTATCACTGCCTAAACTGCGGCGCTTCATTTTCGGCATATGGCAACAGTCAACGGAAGTATTGCAGCCATGCTTGCTATATTGACGCCCGCTTTCACAAGGCTGGTGAGCGGGCATGATGACGGAAGAAGCGTTCGCGCGCGAACAAGCATACCAAGCGGTCATGCATATCAGCCGCAATATGCTGAAACATGGCATCATCGATGCATCCGACTACGAGAAAATCAAGCGGCTTATGCTGGATAAATTCCAGCCGCTGATCGGGCAGGTAATCGACCAAACGACTTGATTTATCTTGACTTTTACGCAGCGCGGAGTGATTGATACAAGCGGAGGTGAAGTCAATGCGCACGGTAAAGACGATAGAAGCCCAGCGTCCGCTGTTTGAGCGACGAAAACGTGTAGCTGCCTATGCCCGCGTTTCGATGGAGACGGAACGGTTGAATCATTCCCTCTCGGCGCAGGTCAGCTACTACAGCAAGCTCATCCAGAGCCACCCCGAATGGGAGTATGCGGGCGTTTATGCCGACAGCGGGCAAACGGGAACAACGAGCGACCGTGAACAATTCCAGCGCCTGATGGCCGTTTGCGAAGCGGGATGCGTGGATATCATCCTGACAAAATCGCTGTCAAGGTTTACGAGAAACACGGTGGACACTTTGGTTGCGATTCGCCGCCTCAAAAGCCTCGGCATTGATGTTCGCTTTGAAAAAGAGGGCATCAGCACACTCGGCGAACAAGGCGAACTGCTGCTCACCTTGATGGCTTTGTTCTCACAAGAGGAAAGTCGCTCCATCAGCGAAAACGCAAAGTGGGCAATCCGCAAGGGCTTTGAAAAAGGGAAAATGCGATGCGGTGTGCTGTACGGATATCGAAGCAAAAATGGCATGCTTGTGATTGAACCTGGTGAAGCCGCAATCGTCAAATACATTTTTGCTTGGTATCTCTCCGGGATGTCGTGTTATCAGATTTCATTGCGATTAGATGCTCAGGGAACGCTCTCCTATCGCGGGAAGCCGTTCTCGCACGCTGTCATCTGCCAGATGATCAAAAATGAGAAGTATACGGGGAACGCCATCCTGCAAAAGTATTTCACGGAAAGCCACCTGACGCATAAGCAAAAGCGCAATCGCGGGGAGTTTCCTATGTATATTGCGGAGAATACCCATCCGCCTATCATTGATCAGGAAACCTTCAATCGAGTACAAACGGAGATTGCAAAACGTCATGGGGAGATTGACGGTATCAAGCGAAAGGCGCAATGGTCGCCGCAGCAGCGTGAAACCCACAGGCAGAAGTATATTGACAGAGACACCAGCCCGTATCTGCAAGAAGACCTTTCCCTGTTCATTCGCTGTGGCGAATGCGGCAAGCATTACATGACCTACCAAAACAAGCTCGCCGATGGTTCGATGCGCCGCTTCTGGCGATGCGTGAAACA
>CAZWUK010000158.1:0-2154 GCA_964636685.1 uncultured Oscillospiraceae bacterium | reverse complement strand
TTCAACGCCATGGATCTCGACCTCGTGATCCTCGAAAACGTCGGCAACCTCGTCTGCCCCGCGGAGTTTGACACGGGCGCGGTCAAAAACGCAATGATCCTCTCCGTGCCGGAAGGCGACGACAAGCCTTTGAAATACCCGCTGATGTTCTCGATCTGCGACGTGCTGTTGATCAACAAGATCGACGTGCTGCCATATTTCGACTTTGATCTTGACGCTGTGGTGGAGCGCGCGAAGAAGATCAACCCGAACATCACGGTGCTGCCCATCTGCGCGCGCACGGGCGAAGGTATCAAGCCCTGGGCGAACTGGCTTCGATCGCAGGTGAAATCCTGGCAGCAGGATTGAGTTTCTAATTTCTAATATTTTGCATGCAGTTGAATAAGGAGAGAACAATTTTATGGATCGCATCACCAAGATGACCTTCCCCGAAGGATACGTTTGCCAGTATCGCAACAACATCATCTCGCTTGCCAACATGATCGGGCGCAAGAAACCCGGCTTGAAAGCGGGCGACAAGGGCGGCTACAACTGGGACGACCCGGAATACGTGATCCTCGAGGCAGGCGTGACGGACGACATGTGCGAGGTTGGCCTTGCGCTTGGTTCCTATGAAAAGAAGAGCGCGGCGCAGGTCGCCGCCATCGTCGGCAAACCCGAGGACTGGTGCCACGAAGAGCTGATGAAGTTCGCGGTCTACGGCGGCTGCTTTGTCAACAACATCGATGGCGTGGACATGTTCTGGACGGAGACGTGGATCCCCGGCACGATGGAGATGATCATCAACAATCTCGACGTGGTCAAGCAATATCCCATCGTTGGCTACGCGATGGAAGCCTACGGCCGCGTGCGCGGGGCGATGAGCTCCGGCTCGTTTCCGGTCGGCGTGGGACTCATGCGCGTGATTCCGATCCAGAGCGCCATCGATGGCGAAACCCGCCGTGCAAGCTATGAGGAGATTTCCACCTATCTGGAGGAGAACGATATCTTCACCGTCTCTCCCTGCAGCTGTCGCACCGACCGCGAGGTTATGGGCGAGGGCTGCGGACACCTCAAAGAGGACATGTGCATCCAGATGGGTCACGCCGCGGAATACTATATCCGCACAGGGCGTGGCCGCCAGATCACGCGCGAGGAAGCCTACGAAATCCTCAAGCGCGCGGAAGAAAACGGACTCATGCACGAAATCCCGAACACGGACGGCAGCGGCAAAACGCACGCCATCTGCAACTGCTGCGGCTGCGGGTGTCTGTCGCTTCGTACCGCTGCAATGTTCAAAAACGTGGACATGGTGCGCTCCAACTATATCTCTGAGGTGGATGCCGACAAGTGCGTCGCCTGCGGACAGTGCGTGGAAAACTGCCCCGTCAACGCGCTGAAGCTGGGTCAAAAGCTCTGCTCCAAAACGCCCGTGGTCTCCGATATCACCACGACGGTCACCCCGCGAGACGAGGAGTGGACCGAGGATAAATGGAACACGGACTATCGCTTTAACCGCGAGGACGTGGTCGAAAGCGGCACCTCGCCCTGCAAGACCAACTGCCCTGCGCACATCTCCGTGCAAGGCTATCTCAAGCTCGCGGCGCAGGGAAAATATCGCGAGGCGCTGGAGCTGATCAAAGTCGAGAATCCCCTGCCCGCCGTCTGCGGACGCATCTGCAACCGCCGCTGCGAGGACGCGTGCATGCGCGGCGAGATCGACTCTCCCATCGCCATCGACGAAGTCAAGAAGTTCATCGCGGCGCAGGAGCTCACGGCGGAAGGCCGATTCATTCCGAAGAAACGCCACGATTATTCCGACAAGAAGATCGCAATCGTTGGCTCCGGCCCCGCGGGCCTTGCTTGCGCCTATTATCTCGCGCTGGACGGCTACACCATCACCGTGTTTGAAAAAGAGCAGCAGCTCGGCGGCATGCTCACGCTTGGCGTGCCCGCCTTCCGGCTGGAAAAAGACGTCATCAACGCCGAGATCGATATCCTCCGTGCACTTGGTGTGACGTTCCAAACCGGCGTCGAGGTCGGCAAAGACGTCTCGCTCGACGAGCTCCGCAAACAGGGCTACAACGCGTTTTATGTCGCCATCGGCGCGCAGGGCGGTCGCAAGCTCGGCGTGGAGGGCGAGGACGCAGCGGGCGTGCTCTCCGGCATCGAGTT
>CAZWUK010000157.1:0-2214 GCA_964636685.1 uncultured Oscillospiraceae bacterium | reverse complement strand
ACTTGGGAATTGCGGACAGGCTAATTGGAAACTTTATAGTTGTTCACCACATTAATCCCATAAGCATCGACGACATTGTAAATCGTGAACCTTGGATCTTAGATCCGGAGTTTTTAATTTGCGCTGGAGATCGAACACACAAGGCGATCCATTATGGGGACGAGAACCTTTTAATAAAAGACCACATAGATCGAAAACCTGGAGATACAAAACTTTGGTAAGAGAGGAGGCGCCTAATGGATAGTATACTAACTAGTATTAAAAAAATGTTGGGATTCGACGAGTCATATACCGCGTTCGATACCGACATCATAATTTTCATTAACAGCGCTCTCATGGTGTTAAATCAATTGGGCGTCGGTCCCTCAACTCCGTATCGAATTACCTCCAAAACCGAAACATGGGCGATGTTCTTCGCAGGGAAGCAAAGGCTCGAGAGCGTTCAGGAGTTCGTATATTTGTCGGTTCGAGTTGTCTTCGATCCCCCGGCATCAAGTTCAGTGCTGGAGGCGTACAAGTCAAAAATTAGAGAGCTAACTTTCAGACTTAATGCTCATGTGGATCCAGAGGATACTTTTATGGAGGCCATTGTATGAATGAACGTGAATTGGTCCACTATGGAATCATGGGTATGAAATGGGGCGTACGCCGTTATCAAAATGCCGATGGGACTCTAACTGGCGCTGGAAAAGTAAGAGATCGCATGGTTAGAAAACGCAACCTTAAGAAGGCAGAGAAAATTTTAAAAGGTTCTAAGAAAACGGTTCAGCGAAGGCTCAGTCAGATAACCGATGAGGAACTTCAGAAGGCGGTCAATAGACTCCAGCTCGAGAGAACCTATAAGAACTTAACCACGCCGCCAGATAAGCACAAGAAAGCTAAAGAAATCGCGACAAAATGGCTCGAGACTGCTGGAACTAAAGTTATAGAATCTGCGGCCACCAATCTCGGCAAGAAGATATTCTCTGAGACGGATAGTAAACGTAAAGTTGAGAAGCGTGCAGATATCGAGCTTGAGAAAGACAGACAAGATCGAAGGATTGCACGAGTTAAAGCCGAGCGGGATGCTAGAGCTAAAGAGAAAGCCGCAAAGGAAAAACAAGCAGCTGACTGGAAGAAGGCTGAAGAGACTATTCGTCGCAGCTCTAACTGGAAAGAGTTCGAGAAGAAGAGGAACTCTAAATAAAAAAGGATGATGACTTATGCTCTCAAACACCGCTATCCCAACATACTATGGGCAATTTCGAGAAGCTGTTTTTCGCGGTGAAATCCCCGTCTGTAGAACAATCTCAATGGAGATGAACCGCATTGACGCGCTTATCGAAGACCCATCAATTTACTATGATGATCTAGCGGTGGAAGGGTATATAGAGTTCTGTAATAATGAGTTAACACTAACGGATGGCTCAGACCTCAGGCTCGTCGATTCATTCAAACTCTGGGCAGAGCAGCTCTATGGCTGGTACTATTTTGTAGAGCGAAGTGTCTATGATCCACAGCTAGATCGGTATGTTCTGAAAACTATTAAACGTAGACTTATCAACAAACAGTATCTTATAGTCGGTCGAGGCGCAGCTAAGACAATGTATGGGTCTGGAGTTCAAGGTTTCCATTTAACCGTGGATAAAGACACCACAAGTCAACTAACAACTGCGCCAACGATGAGCCTTGCCGATGAGATGCTCAGTCCACTGCGAACGGCAATTGCAAGATCACGTGGTCCTTTGTTTAAGTTTCTGACAGAAGGTTCGATACAGAACACGACTGGTTCGAAAGCCACTCGGCAGAAGTTGGCGTCCACAAAGAAGGGCATACAGAACTTCCTAACGGAGTCAATCTTTCAGCCAATACCGATGAGCATTGATAAACTTCAAGGCCGAAGGACTAAAATCAACACGGTGGATGAGTGGCTGTCTGTCGACATTCGAGAGAACCCAATAACTGCCATCGAGGGCGGTGCGTCTAAGATGGATGACTACATCATACTCGCAATGAGTTCTGAGGGAACCACTCGAAACGGCCCTGGCGATACAATCAAAATAGAACTTATGAACATCCTTAAAGGGGACTACAACGATCCTCACACCTCTATTTGGTGGTATCAGCTGGATGATGTCTCAGAAGTCTCGGATCCAAAGATGTGGCTTAAGGCCAACCCAAATATTGGGAAGACTGTCTCTTGGGAAGCATACCAACGCGACGTAGATCGTATGG
>CAZWUK010000156.1:0-2224 GCA_964636685.1 uncultured Oscillospiraceae bacterium | reverse complement strand
GCCCACCTTCAGGTAATCGCGTCCCAGCCTCGACATATCCTTTACGATAATCGTAAACCGCTGAGGCAGGCTCTTTGCATGAAACGCACAGCTTGGCGCAGGTGTTCTCGTCCGAGTATTCCACATCGTAGGAAAAGCAGGTCTTGTCGCGTTCAAACACATAAATTGAAGGCTGCTCAAAGCGACTATCAGTGATCGGGGCGATGCCTACTGTTCCGTCGGTATTTTCTCGAAGCTGCCAACCTGCAAGGAGAGATATGATTTGTTCAATGCCGGACTGCAAGGCAGTATCAGGTTCAAAGGTTAACTTCCAGACTTTTTGTGGGTCGCCGACAAAGTAGCTCTCAATGCCGGAAAGTAGCAATATCGCTTCGAGGTTTTCCTTCAGCGTTGCGTTTAGGAAGCTGTTGTTCTCATCAAAAGTCTGCTCCTTCAACAATTTACCAATACTGTTCCGTGCTGTAACCGATATGCTTTCCTCCGGGTATGACGTGCTGACCCTGTCGATATAGAACTGTCCGAGTGGGAGCCACGCACTGCTACCCATTGTAAAGCTGATTTCAAGTATCGTATTGGGGGAGATAACCGAGCGGTATCTGCCGACAAGCTCCCCACCAAGATTCATAAAGGAAATGCTCAGCTGCGACACGGGGCTGTCCTTGGTGAAGGAAATGTTACCATCGATAAGCGCCGCTGATATGTTATATGGTAGCATCAAGGAGCTTGGCAAGCAGCTCAAGAAAATCGGTATGCTCATCGTGCAGGATCAGGTCTGGAATCGCGTCACCATCAACCGCTCCGAGCGCGTGTCCACCCGGTACTACATCGACGAATTCCATCTGCTGCTCAAGGAAGATCAGACGGCGGCATACAGCGTGGAGATTTGGAAGCGTTTCAGAAAATGGGGCGGCATCCCCACCGGCATCACGCAGAACGTCAAGGATTTGCTCTCCAGCCGAGAGGTGGAGAACATTTTTGAGAACTCCGATTACATCTATATGCTCAACCAAGCCAGCGGCGACAGGCAGATTCTCGCAAAGCAGCTCAATATTTCTCCCCATCAGCTCTCGTATGTCACCCACAGCGGTGAAGGCGAAGGGCTGCTTTTTTATGGCAACGTCATTCTCCCGTTTGTTGACCGCTTCCCGAAAGACACCGAGCTTTACCGCATTATGACTACAAAATTGCTGGAAACAGCCACATAACAAATGATGAAAGGACACCGCAACATGGAAAACAAAATGGAAATCTTCAAAAGCGAGGAATTTGGCAGCGTCCGTATCATACAGGACGGCGACAAATATCTGTTCTGCGGCTCGGATGTGGCAAAGGCCTTAGGGTATGTAAGACCAAATGAAGCCGTCACAGCTCACGCAAAGGGTACGGTAAAACGGCGTACCCTTACAAAAGGCGGCGAACAGGATATGCTTTTTGTCACCGAGGGCGATGTGTACCGCCTTATTACCCACAGCAAGCTCCCATCCGCTGAACGCTTTGAAAAATGGGTGTTTGACGAGGTTTTGCCAACTATCCGCAAGCACGGCGCATACATGACCGATTCTGTTCTGGATCAGGTCATGCAGAACCCGGAGCTGGTGCTGCTCATGGCTGAAACGCTGCTCAAAGAACGCGCGGCGCTTGCGCTGACACAGCCGAAAGCCGATTACTACGACGCTTTTATCCACCCGGAGGACTGCACCAACATCCGCGCCACCGCGAAGGAGCTGCAAGTGCCGGAACGCTGGTTCTGCCGGTTTCTTCAGAAAACAGGCTTCCTGTACCGCTGTCCCGCCGGGACGCTCATGCCGTACAACAATCCCAAAAATGACGGGCTGTTCCGCGTCAAGGACTACATCAAAAACGGTCACAAGGGCGCGTACACCCTCATCACGCCAAAGGGCAAATACCTTCTGCGCCAGCTCATTCGTAGCTGCGGCGAGATTTCCTGACCCCACCCACATTCTATATATAAAGGAGAGCATCACGATGGAAAATGAAAAAATGTATCTCATCCACGAGGACGATTATATCCGGCATATCGACGAAAAGCTGGAGCTGTACGCCATGCTGCGGCAGGCGGCAAGCGCAGTGGAAAAGCTGCCCGACAGCAAGTCAAACAAGGAAGCAAAGCGGATCGCCGGTATTTACAGTGACCGCGCCAAGGCAATGTATGACGGCTGGGGCATCCCTGACCGCTATCTCATCACCGCCGATATGGACGACC
>CAZWUK010000155.1:0-2225 GCA_964636685.1 uncultured Oscillospiraceae bacterium | reverse complement strand
CAGTTCTCTGGATGCCAGCTTTGCATCATCAAAGAACATTTCATAAAAGTCGCCCAGACGAAAGAAAAGCAGGCAATCACTGTACTTTTCCTTTAGTTCTACATATTGCCGCATCATCGGCGTCATTGCCACAGCCATCTTTTGGTTCCCCCCTCCCTCAATGAGAACAACCGCCACAGCCGGCGCAATTTCCATTACACGTAGATGGATCCTCTTCAAAACCAATGCAAAGATTAATCTCACGGTTGATCGCTGACAATAGTCCGGAGAACTCCTTCTCCGCAGCGGTCATTTCCATAAAGAATGGATTTTCCGTCAATTGTCCTTGCAGACGTTCAATATCTTGCGACAAAAGCGCAGCATCGTAAGATGCAGAGGAATTGGACGCGTCTCCCGAAACAGATGAAATTAGTTGAATCTTTTTTGCCGCCAGTTCACCGATTACCTCGTTGACCGTCTCTTCCTTTTGCAGCGCTTCCTTCGCGTGCAACATCCGGATATATTCCGGACAGTTTGCCAGTGCGATACCAAGCTCACGTGCTTTTTGTACCATATCATCCATAGATGTTCCTCTTTCCAATTAACGAGCTTTTATTGTATCCGGTGATATTCACTGTAAGATATTTTCCAATCATTGCAGCATCCCCCGGGAAATAAACCATTTTCAGGTTGGACAGTTTTCCGTAAGCCGTGCCGGCTTCCTCCATGTATCCCTCTACAAGTACTTCTCCACTTGTACCGACATATCTTTCGTTTGATAGCTGCGTCATTTCTTCTTGTAATTGATTAAGGCGCAGTAACCGATCTTTTTTTACCGTTTCCTCAATCTGCTCCTGCATGGCGGCGGCTTTTGTCCCCTGCCGCGGCGAGTACTTAAAAGTGAATGCGGAAGAAAATCCAATTTCTCTTACAGCGGAAAGCGTATCTTGAAAATCCTCCTCCGTCTCGCCTGGAAATCCTACAATCATATCCGTTGTCAGTTCAATATCCGGCGTACGTTCGCGCAGTTTTTTTACAATCAGCAGATAATCCGCACGTGTATATTTGCGATTCATCTGCTTCAAAATCCGGTCGCTGCCAGACTGCATCGGAAGATGCACATGATGGCATACCTTAGGAAGTGAGCCAATTGCCTCAATCAAAGAATCAGAAAGATCCTTCGGGTGTGAAGTCATGAACCGAATCCGCTGAATACCATCAATGCGTTGCAGTCTTGTCAGCAGCTGCGAGAAATCGATTGCAGCGTTATCTTTGCCATAGGAGTTTACGTTTTGTCCAAGCAGCGTCACTTCGGTAATCCCTTGCGCAGCAAGCTTCTCAACTTCTCCGCAGATTGCATCCGGATGCCGTGAACGTTCCGGCCCGCGGACATAAGGTACAATGCAATAGGTGCAGTAGTTATTACATCCATACATGATATTCACAAACGCAGACTGCTGATTGTCTCGAATGACCGGCAGGTCTTCCGTAATGTGGATATGATCCTTATCCGTTACCATCACGCGGTTTCCGGCAAAAACCTGCTCTAAAAACTCTGGCAACTGGTCGATAACATGTGTGCCAAAGAGAAGGTTCACGTAAGGAAAACGTTTGAAAAAGCGTATGGCAACCTGCTCCTGCTGCATCATGCAGCCACAGATGCCTATCATTAAATTTGCATTTTCATCTTTTCGCTTCTTGAGAGCGCCAATGTTTCCGCTGACCCGCTTTTCGGCATGATCTCGCACACAGCATGTATTAAACAGAATGAAATCAGCGGCCTCACGATCCTGCGCGGCTGTCATGCCGCAGGATTCGAGAATGCCGGCAATCGTTTGGCTTTCGCGTACATTCATTTGGCAGCCGTATGTCTCAATATAGTAGCGTATACCCTCCGCAAAGCGAGATGTGGGCTCAATATATTTGTACAGTCTCTTTTGTTCCAAATTTCGTCTCCCTGTGTATATTTATAATAGTATACCTCATTTTGTTAAGCTGCTCAATCTGTTTTGTGCCAAACCTGGATCAAACAAATTTTGCAAACCGTTGCTGGTCACATTATAAAAAATCGTTGTCATACGCCGTAATCATAGCTGCTCATCCTCTATAAATTTCAATATGCGATTGCATTGTTCCACACCGTTAAAATAACAAGACATCGTCCTCCGTCAAAGGAAAACGATGCCTTATGTGGTGCGGGAAACAGGACTTGAACCTGCATGAAATTGCTTTCACACGGACCTGAA
>CAZWUK010000154.1:0-2240 GCA_964636685.1 uncultured Oscillospiraceae bacterium | reverse complement strand
CCTCCAAGGTCGTGAGCGTGCCGCTTCGACCCGGCACGGACGAGAACGTCGCGCGCTCGGACGGGCGCGTGATCATGGGCTGCTCCAGCACATGAATGCCGTACTGCGTACAGCGCGTGCCGTTCCATATAAACCAGTCATTCAAATAGCGTCACCTCCGGCGCATAAGAAAACGCCGCCTTTTCGGGCGACGTTTCATGAATCTGATAGTCTTGTGGACTGCTTTCATTCCACGGTCAGATAATCGCAGATAACAGAATAAAGCGTAACGGGATTCTCTTTTGTCTGGGCTTTCAGTCTCTCCTGCCAACCATCAACCCGCAGCGCGTCCAGAAGCTCACAAAGCAGCGCGCCCGTCTCATACGGCATGCGGTCTGCAAGAAAGCTCTGCTCGATCTGTCCCGCCCTCAGCGCGGGAATGACATCGGAGAAAGAAACATCCTTGGTATTGTCGAAATACATGACACCATAATCATAACCAACGATCTCGGACGCCTTGATCCCAACGTACTGCGCCGTACCCTCGATCGTCTCCATGGAAATCTCCGCGCTCAAATACCGCGGATTGGCTCCCAACCGCCGCCCCATAACGTCGGCATAGTCTTTCGCGGATTGAAGCAGCGCGTCATTCGACGGATTACTTTCGGCCAGCTCGGACTGAATTTGGGCCAAAACGTCATATTCTTCCGCGATAAGGTCAATATCAGTACCGGACAAATCTTCAGAAAAGCGGCCTCCGTCCGGCCAATGATCCTGCATATAGTAATGAAAGGCCTCGTGCGTCAGAAACGTGATATAGTGTTTGGACGAATACTGCGCATCCAGTGATTCTTTTGCGGCATACCTTGTGAAATAAACCTCATTGCCGAAAATGGAATAGCTTTTCCCCAATGTATTGAAGTTTCCCGCATCGAAGCGCATGGGAAATACCTGCGGCGTCAAAACAGACAGGCGATAGACGCGAATGCCGCTGCCCTCCGGCATGGCAATCTCCTGGGCGAACACACTCTTGATTTCGTTCGACGGATTGACCAGGTATGCAGTCCCCAAGGCCCCATTAATCGCCATGATCGGCTTATCTTCCAGCGCATAGCCACTCCAGACGCTTGTCTCACTATCCGCTTTGCAAAACGCTTCCAGCTCAGACAAAATTCTCTTGTCAGTGTCGTTCAGGCGATCATAAGCTTGCCGAAAAATGGTTCGACAGGGTGATGATCACAGCGGCAATCAGCAATACCCCTATGACGATCACCGGGGTTCTCCAATGATGCGATCTTCTCTGTTTGGCCACTTTCTTTTTCTCTCCCTAATATCTGACAATCCTCCATAGCGGAAAGCATGTTTCCGATATCGCTGTTTCGACGCGATCTGATGAGTCACAGCCGCCCCATCCGCGTTTAGTATATAGCGGATGGAGCGGCTATGCAAGCGCGGAATCGTCAAATGTGCGTGTCAACGATCGAGATCATCAAGTTTTCTCCCTTCGCCTTTTCGAGGTATTCGATGAACGCCTTCTCGAACGCGGCAATGCTCTCGCTCGTAGCGTCGTCGCAGCCGAACCAGCCCATTCTCCCCTGTCCATGCCATTCGCCATCCGCGCTCACGAAGGCATACGGCAGGAAGCAGGATTGCAGCTCGGCGAAGCGCTCCTTGCTGCCGTAGCGGTTCACATAATATTCCGGCTTGTAGAGGAACAGTATGGATTTCTTCTCTTCCTCCGTCGGCTCCGCACCCTTGACGAGAATCTCCCATCGGCGCAGCGCCAGTTGGTAGATCGCCTCGTCGCGGGAGAAGTCGCAGTCGGCGACCCGCGCCTGATCGCATCTGTCGGCGGGATACTCGAACGCCGCGTCATACTTGTTAAACGCGGCGCGTTCGCCCGTCGCGCCTTCGCGCAGCTTCAGAAGTCCGCGCCATCGACCGCCCAGAACATAATAATCGTAGGCCGCGTTCGGGTTGTGCCAGTAACCGCGCTTTCCGGTATTTTCATCCAAATCGCCTTCCGCATCCTCCTCAAACTCCGCGTAGGTCGAGCCCGCCTCCACGCACTCGTCGAAGGGCTCCAGCAACTGGTCGATCTCATCCGGGGTATGGGAAAACACCGCGACGTTAAAGTGTGACATCTCATTACCTCCAAATATCAGCGGTTGTAGTATTCGCAATAACCATCTTCAGTGACAGTTTCATGGGACAACGCGCAGACCAGCCGGTCATAATCGCAGACCGTGCCATCGTCAAAT
>CAZWUK010000153.1:0-2348 GCA_964636685.1 uncultured Oscillospiraceae bacterium | reverse complement strand
CCCAATCTGCGAACAGCATTGTAAAACTTGCGAGACCGCATTTAGCAAACGATTTTTCATCGTTTAAGCTTTCCCAAACCACTCGCCCAGCGAGTAGTTTACATCACAACAAGCAGGTTTTCTGATGTCAGAAAACCCGCTCATGCAAACTGTAATCCTCGCTCCGGCAACTTATAGGTGAATTCACCAAAAAGTCATTGTCGGTAATAATACCGCAAACTCTATATCAGACGATTTTGGACCTTGTACGAATTCATACAAAGTCCACCAAAGGTGAGAGCATATATCCGAAAGTTGCGGGAACGGATTTGTTGCTCCAAGTATCATGGGATAACATGTTGCGTTTGATGGAACTGATTTCGGCAACCTTGCCGAAATCAGTTGCGCATTGCAGCGCCCCTATGAAAAGCCGGATTTCTCCGCTGTCCTCGAGACGAGTAGTCACGCGATTTGTCCGCATCACCGCTCCATATCATGTTTATGTTTGCGCTTGTGTCTATGCTCGTATTCCGTCTCTTTTTTCAGCTCCCGCACCTGCCGCAGCCGTTCCCGTATTTGAACGCTGTGCGCTTCAATGTCGTTGCAAAGGCGTATCTCTTTCCGCAGCGGTTTGATCCTATCGTTCAGCTCCTGTATGCGCTCGGAATCGGGATCATTATTGTAATACCGCTTGCGCTCCAACGTCAGTTCACGAAGCTTCGCGCTAACCGCGTCTCGCCGCTCATGCAGTTCGGGCAGGGTAGCGATATTGTTTCTGATCAGATGCCCATTCATTGCGATGCGCTTATCCAACTCCCGAATATCGTTGCGCAGGATCAGGTATTCCTCCCGCGTCATCTTATGACCGTGATTTTTTGGTAAAGCGCCTATGAGGTAAAGATAATGGAAGTACAGCGCTCGTAACCCCTTGAGCTTGATTGCCGGACGCGGCTTGTTCTCAATCGTGTAATAATGGTATTCGGCTTCCGGCTGCTCCCGATAGTCTTTCATCGTCGGCCATTGGTAGGCGATACGCTTTTTGAGGTCGTCCTCGGTATAGCCGGGGCCAAGGCTGTTGATACGGATGAACCGTTGCCCGCTCGGTAACCGAAGTTTGGCGTGCTTGCCGCTGCCATCGTATTCGTAGCCCATGTCCATCAGCATTTCATATAGCTGCCGGGGAACGGCACACATGCCAATCACTTCCTCGATATCCTCACGGATGCGGCTGCGCATGGTGGGCTGACCATTCCGCTCGGCAAGTATTTCAGCATAATGTTTAGATACGCCATTCTCTGACGGCTCGATAATGGACAATCCCTGTTCCCGGCAGATATCATCGGAGAGTCTACGTATTTGCGTATAATAGGTTTTTGTGTTGCTGCGGTATTTTTTGCCCGTTGTCAAACTGACGGAATTGAACACAATATGATTGTGGTAATGGTTGGTATTCAAGTGAGTGCTGATGACCGCTTCATACTCGTTCCCCAACAGGCGTTTTGTAAACTCCACGCCAATGGCGTGCGCCTGCTCCGGCGTGACCTCGCCCTGCGCAAAGGACTGTACCATATGATAGCCTTGGATACCATCCGTCTTTTCATACCGGCGCTTGGTATCCGTCATATCCTCGTAGGCATGGCGAAGGCGGCACAGGTGTCCCGTTTCAAAACAGGATTGCTCGGTTTTATCGCTGTTGAGCGCGTAGCCGATAGCGGAATACAGTACCGTCTTTTCCTTATCCAGCACATAATTGACGGATACATCCAGCCGGAAGTTCAGTGCCTTGATCGCCGTCCACGCCATATTACAAGCTCCCCTTGACCTTGTTCCAAATGCTGTCCATGAAGAACAGCAGCCTCTCGATATCCTCCTGATGCAGCTCAGGATTTGTCTTTGCCGTTTCCGCAAGCGAAAACACCGCGCCGTCCAGATCGGCGATATGCTGCAAAAGCTCTGTATAACCCGGCTGGGAAACAGTGGGCTTACCGCTCCCGATAAGGCTGCGCAGATATGCCGATTGGTTCATGCCCGTGTCAGCGCATTGCTTTTCCAGCATGGTATATTCCTGTTCGTTCAAAAATGTAGTGACGCGCTTAGTGCGTTCTGTCATGGATAACTCCTTTCAGGAGCGGGTTCGGCAAGGTTGCCGAACCCGCTCTGTGGTATACGGCAAGGTCACCGATACTCATATCGGCTTTGGCAAGGTTGCCGAAGCCGATTTCCTGAGTCGTTTTGTCCTTCTAATCGCTTTTGGCAACCTTGCCGAAAGCGATATTTCATAGCGTGAACAGTTTTTTCAGAAATCAGAAAAAACTGTGCGACTGCCGCTATGATTCAAGATGATACTTTCTCCCGTTTTTCAGATATCA
>CAZWUK010000152.1:0-2356 GCA_964636685.1 uncultured Oscillospiraceae bacterium | reverse complement strand
TAGTTTTCAGACGCGATGGTCTGCGCTGCAAGCAGCATGGAACGACCCTCGACAACTGCGCTCTTTTCTTGCGCTTTATTGATCCAGCCAACCATGGACGGGATGAGGATGGCGGCCAGAATGGCCAGAATCACCAGAACAACGATCACTTCAACCAGAGTGAAACCCTTTTTGTCGCGCTGCTTCAACAAATACTGATACATGATAATTTCCTCCTAATTATTTGTTGCGATGAAACATAATAAGCCCAGATTCCTCATAAGCCCTATTACATTTGCATTACACATTCATTATAATTCAATTTCCAATCTATTTCAACATGAAAATGGAAATTATATACCAAACAGCTCGTTTTTTGACAGAAACCCAAGCGCGACAACGGCGCGCTTGCGCGCTTTAGTCCTGCCAGGAATCGCCGTAGCTTTCATCCACGCGGCGCGAGGATTCGCTGCCCGAATTCAGGATGATGATGGTGGAGCTGCCCACTCGCTTTGTCGTAAGCGGGAGCTCGCCGGTTTCGCCGGCGCCGATCTCCGCGCCGGTATCCAGATTGTAGACCTTTCTGACGTAGCGCACCCAGTCGCCCTTTGCCATATCCGCAACCTGCGTATCTGTCCAATATACCTCAAACACCTTTGGGGTAGTGGTGCGGTTATAGTAGATGCGCCAGCTGGAATTGTCAATGTCAAAGCCCAGCGTCTTCAATACCGCGTTCATACTCGGAGCAAAATTCGGGCCGGTCGAATCCAGAGAACCCTTTTGGCGGGAATTGATATATCGCGGATCGTTCAGGTAATCGGAGATGACCTGCATAATATCCGGATCGGTCATCAGCGCCTGTATTCCGGAGGTGGAAAGCCCCAGCTTGACCGAGCCGCCGGAGGGATCCACGCCGTTTGTGGCGCTGACGCCGTGCTCGCTGCATTCGATGAGAAGGATTTGCGTCAGGTCGTCGGAGTAAACGACCGTGCACAGATGACCGCAGCGCGCGGTAAACGAGGTTTTGCTCACGTCCGTGCCACGGTAACGCGTCACCGCGTCGGTTAGCAGCGGGAGCGGATCTTCCACGCGATAGCTCAAGAACGCCGCTTCGCCGCTGTACGCTTCGCGGATGCCGGCAAGATCCAGCAGGCACGATCTTGCCTCCGCCTTCTCGGCATAGCGGATATAGGCGGGCACGCCGATCGCCACAAGGATTGTCAGCACCGTGAGCACCACGACCGTTTCAACGACGGTAAATCCGCGAATGTGTTTTTTTCTTTCCATACTTACCTCCCAGTCTGCGCGGCGCGCCTGCCGCCGCACGGTGTAAAAAATCAGTGCAGATCCGATAGAAAGATCGGGTTTGTCCAGAGCCGGCTGCCGTCCCTTTGGGTGCATTGCACGCGCACATACAATTCGTCGCCATGCAGACGGTATTCGCCGTGCGTGAGCGTGTCGCCGTGCGCGGCAATTGCGCCGCCGCGCCGTTCGTAGGTCACAAAATCGATCCGCTGCACGGGGGAGCAGTCCATGCGTACCAACCCGTCCTGCACGGAAAAACCTGTGAGCGTTGGTCCGGTGGAAGAATAGAACCTGCCGGTCTTCATGGCCCGTGCCAGTGCATCGACGGTGAGTGAATCTGCTTTTACACAGACAAAACCGCCGCAGGCATCGCAGCCGGGATCATCCGGCTGGAATATCGAGGCCGGTTTTGTGGACTTGTTTTTCATATGGCAGTCGTCTGTGGCAATGGCAAAAACGCGCTTGCCGCGCCGCAGTAGCATGTCCCACAGCAAGGAAGCTTCGCCACAGTCGTGTCCGTCAATTGCGCTGTGGGTATTGTAGATCTCCATGGCAAAATACCCGTCCAGCGCTAAAAGATCTTCCAGATACAGCCGTGACCAGACGGGGTGGTTGACGGTCACAAGATTTCCTGCCGCGCGGAGCAAATTGATGCGTTCCTGCGCGGCCTTTTGCAGCTCGGAACGGTCGCAAAAGGACTTTTCGATTGCTTCGCCATCTACAAAATGCGGGCGCGTTGCGGCGTTCCATACGGCGTTTTCGTCTTGCAGCGCCAGATAATGATAATGTGGGCAAAACCCGGGAGAATCCGGGCTTTGATACGATACGGTCTTGGGTTCCGCGCCGGGCCAGAACAAAAAGTCGGGATCATTCAATTCGCTGTGGTAGCGGTATATCGTGTGATCGGTCAGCGCCAGGAAAGCATATCCGTGCTGCCGGTAGAGCGTTTTGAGCTGCTCCGGGGTGAGCATCCCCTTGGATACGGTGGAATGGGTATGGAGGTTGCCCTTATACCAGTTCCCGGAGCCGGAAAACGGATCACAGTGCATGAATGACCTCCAGCGCAAAGAAT
>CAZWUK010000151.1:1103-2428 GCA_964636685.1 uncultured Oscillospiraceae bacterium | reverse complement strand
TGGCAAACGAGGAAAAAACCTCTCTGAAATATCAGCAGCTCAAGGAGAACCTCCTGCGGCAGATCAACCAAGGCGTGTATGCGTCCGGGCGTTGTCTGCCGCCGGAGCGGGAGCTGTGCGAGATGTTTTCGGCCAGCCGCATGACTGTGCGCAAGGCGGTTGACGAGCTTGTGGACGAACACGTGCTCTATCGCATCCGCGGCAAGGGAACGTTTGTGCTGCATGAAAAGATCATGCAGTCGCTGACCAGCCTGACAAGCTTTTCCGATGATATGCGCGCACGCGGCATGAGGCCCTCCTCGAGGATTCTTCTGCTTGACCGCATCCCGGCGAGTCGGCTGGTTGCGGAAAAGCTCTCCATAGAGGCGGGAGACGACGTGATACTGCTCAAGCGTCTCCGGCTTGCGGACGACGTCCCCATGGCCATCGAAACGTCATATCTCAACCCCGTGATCTGCGATTCCTTTGTAGAACGCATCTCGGCGGGAGAATCGATGTATGCGCTGTATGAAAAACTCGGCATTCAGCTGCGTCGAGCAGTGCAGTGCATGGAAATTGCACCGCTGCAAAGCTGGGAAGCCGATATTTTGGAAAACCACGATTTAACCATGGCAATGTTTATTCAGCGGCAAACGTTCGATCAAAGGGATCGCCCTGTTGAATATGTAGAGTCACAATATCGCGCGGACAGGTATCGGCTGTGTGTGGAGCTCGTTCGCTGACAGCACCGGTCCGCAGTCGGAGGAAAACGTGTTTGTAACGGAATACTACAATAGCATTACCGGTATTTTACAGGAGGTCGAGTCCGACCAGCTGGAGAATATCCGCTTGGCAGGCAATATGATCGCGGAATCCATCGCAAAAGACGGATTGCTGTACGTGTTCGGCTGCGGACATTCTCATATGATCGCCGAGGAATTGTTTTACCGCGCGGGCGGCTTAATCGCGGTATGCCCGATCTTTGAGGGCAGCGCCATGCTGCATGAGGGCGCGGTCAAGAGCAGCCGCATCGAGCGTATGAGCGGCTATGCGCCGCTGGTCGCCGAACAGTATGACATTACCCCGCGCGACGCGCTGCTGATCGTGTCGAGCAGCGGCATCAACGCCTTTCCCATTGAGATGGCGGAGGCGGTGCGCAATAAGGGCGCGAAGGTCATTGGCATTACATCTCTGAATTATCAAAACGAACCGTCCCGAGAGCGCGACGGCAGGCATCTTGGCGACGTCTGCGATCTGTGCATCAACAATCATGTGCCCTGCGGCGACGCGGTGGTGCAGGTGCTTGACGACGGCGTGAAGGCGGGACCCTGCTCAAGCATCAGCTC
>CAZWUK010000151.1:0-1093 GCA_964636685.1 uncultured Oscillospiraceae bacterium | reverse complement strand
TTTATTGCAAACGCCGTCATGCTCGCCGCCTGCGAGCGGATGAAGAAGGCGGGCGTGCGTCCGCCGGTGTGCATGAGCGGCAACGTGGTCGGCGGCGACGCTTACAACCGCGAGCTCATTGCCAAGTACCGTCCCCGAATCAAAGCGCTGTGAGGAAGCCGGTATGACAGACTGCGCGCAAAAAAGAAATCGTGTTGCGGTTGTGGGGCTGTGCGGCATGTCCGCGCTGCTGCGCACCGAGCATCTCCCGCTGGCGGGCGAAACCGTGCAGGCCGTGCGTCTTTGCTATGAGGTTGGCGGCAAGGGAATGAACCAGGCGGTCGCGGCGCAGCGCATGGGCGCAGAAACCTATTTTGCGACCGCGGTGGGGAATGACGCTTTTGCAGCGCAGATCCGGAGCGATTGCGAACGCGTCGGGCTATCCGGGTATCGGATGCTTGAAAAACAACAGGTTGCCAGCGCGTTTGCCGCGGTTTCGGTCGCAGCGGACGGCGAGAACACCGTTACGGTCTATCGCGGCGCATGCGATGAAATCACGCCGGAGGATATTGACGGGATCGAGCGGGAGATCGCTGAAAGCGCCGTACTGCTGCTGCAATTGGAGATCCCCATGGCGGCTGTGAGCCGTGCGGCGGAGCTTGGAAAAAAGCATGGCGTCTTTGTGATCCTCAATACTGCGCCCGCGACGGCGCTGCCGGCGGCGCTGATACGCAACATCGATTTGATTACGCCGAACCGCGGCGAGGCTGCGGCGCTGTCCGGACTGAAGCAGGACGCGCCGGTAGACGCACTTGTGCAGGGTCTGCGAAAAAGCGGATTTGGCAACATCCTGATAACGCTTGGCGGAGACGGCTCGTTTCTCGCGCTTGAAGGCGCGGCGCCGAAGCATCTATGCGCATTCTCCGTTTCCTGCGTCGATACGACCGGCGCGGGGGATACGTTCAACGGAACGCTCGGCGCCTGTATCGCAAACGGCATGTCCATCGCCGAGGCGGCCGAATACGCCGCAGCCGCGAGCGCGCTATGCGTGACGCGTCCGGGCGTCGTTGCGGCGATCCCGACGCTTGCGGAAACCGGAAAATTTCTTTTTGAG
>CAZWUK010000150.1:0-2550 GCA_964636685.1 uncultured Oscillospiraceae bacterium | reverse complement strand
GAGCAATTCGAGATGCGCACACATAAGCGTCTGATTGACATTCTGCAGCCTTCCGCAAAAACCGTGGATGCGCTGATGAAACTCGATCTGCCGGCGGGTGTCGACATCGAGATCAAACTGTAAGTTCGGAGGTAACACCTAATGAAAAAGGCCATTTTGGGCAAAAAGGTCGGTATGACGCAGATGTTCCTGTCTGACGGTACCATGATCCCCGTCACAGTGATCGAAGCCGGTCCCTGCCCCGTCATTCAGAAGAAAACCGAAGGTACCGACGGCTACACTGCCGTTCAGGTGGGACTGTGCGAAGTCCGCGAGTCCCTTTCCAACAAGCCTCTCAAGGGGCACTTTGCAAAGGCGAACGTAAAGCCGATGCGCTATCTCAAAGAGTTCAAGCTCGATGACGCCGCCGCCTTCGAAGTCGGTCAGGTCATCAAGGCGGATGTGTTCGAAGTCGGCGACAAGGTCGATATTTCCGGCAAGAGCAAGGGCAAAGGGTTTGAAGGCGTCATCAAGCGTCACAATCAGGCGCGCGGCCGCATGACCCACGGTTCCCATTATCATCGCCGGGTCGGCTCCATGAGCGCTTGCTCCAGCCCCTCCCGCGTCTTCAAGACCAAGAATCTTCCGGGCCATATGGGATCTGAGAACGTAACCGTTCAGAACCTGGAGATCGTTCGTGTTGATGCAGAACGCAACCTGCTGCTGATTAAAGGCGCCATCCCCGGTGCCAAGGGCGGTCTGGTCAGCGTCAGAAGCACCGTGAAGTAAGGAAGGAGGAAAGCTACATGCCTACTGTTCAAGTTTATGATATTACCGGCAAGCAAGCCGGTCAGCTGGAGCTCTCCGAAAACACTTTTGGACAGCCTGTCAACAAGTTCGCTATGCACGAAGTCGTGAAAGCGTATCTTGCCAATCGCCGTCAGGGCACCCAGAGCGCCCTCACCCGCGCGGAAGTACGCGGCGGCGGCATCAAGCCCTGGCGCCAAAAGGGTACCGGCCGCGCCCGTCAGGGTTCCACCCGCTCTCCCCAGTGGAGACACGGCGGCGTCGTGTTTGCGCCCAAGCCGCGCGATTACACGATCCGCGTGAACAAGAAGGTCAAGCGCATCGCCATGAAGTCCGCGCTGTCCTCCAAGGTCAATGACAACGAAGTGATCGTGTTCAACGAGTTGAACATCGCCGCTCCCAAGACCAAGGAAATGGTCAAGGCGCTGGCAGCCGTCAAGGCAGACCGCGCACTGATCGTTCTGGATCAGCCCAACGAGCTCGTCGAGCGCGCAGCGCGCAACATTGCAGGCGTCAAGACCACACTGGTCGGCACGCTGAATGTGTACGAAATTCTCAAGTACGACAAGCTGATCCTTACCGAAGGTTCGGCCAAGAAGATCGAGGAGGTGTACGTTTGATGAAAAGCCCCTATGACATCATCAAAAAGCCGGTTCTGACCGAAAAGAGTTACGATCATCTCCCCGCCAAGACCTATACGTTCGAAGTTGACAAGAATGCCAACAAGATCGAGATCAAGCAGGCGGTCGAAGAGATCTTCGGCGTTAAGGTTGCCTCGGTCAATACCATGAACTCTCTTGGCAAAATGAAGCGTCAGGGCGCCCACATGGGCCGCACGGCTTCCGCCAAGAAAGCGTTTGTCACGCTGAAGAAGGATTCCAAGGGAATCGAATTCTTCGACAGCATTTCTCAGTAAGGAGGCACATCATGGCTATCAGAAAAATCAATCCTACGACGCCGGGTCAGCGCTTCATGACGGTCTCCGCGTTTGACGAGATCACATGCACCACCCCGGAAAAGTCGCTTCTGGAAGATCTCCGCGGTCAAGGCGGCCGCAATAATTCCGGCCGCATCACCGTTCGCCATCAGGGCGGCGGCGCACGCAGAAAGTACCGCATCATCGATTTCAAGCGCAACAAGGACGGCGTTCCCGCCAAAGTCGCTTCGATCGAATATGACCCCAATCGCAGCGCGAACATCGCTTTGCTCCACTATGTGGACGGCGAAAAACGCTACATCATTGCTCCGATGGGTCTGAACGTGGGCGAGACCGTGGTCTCCGGCGAAGGCGCTGACATCAAGGTCGGCAACGCGCTGTTCCTCTCCGATATCCCGGTTGGCACGATGATCCATTGCCTGGAGCTCAAACCCGGCAAGGGCGCGCAGCTTGTTCGTTCCGCGGGCAACGCCGCGCAGCTGATGGCAAAGGAAGGCAAGTACGCACAGGTGCGTCTCCCCTCCGGCGAGGTTCGCATGCTGCCGCTCAACGCCAAAGCGACGATCGGCCAGGTCGGCAATATCGACCATGCCAATATCCAGCTTGGTAAGGCGGGCAGAAAGCGTCACATGGGCATCCGTCCGACGGTTCGCGGTTCTGTCATGAACCCCTGCGACCATCCGCACGGCGGCGGCGAGGGCAAATCCCCGATCGGCCGTCCCGGCCCGGTTACCCCGTGGGGCAAGCCCGCGCTCGGTTACAAGACGCGCAAGCATAAGAACCCGACCAACAAGTACATTGTGCGTCGCGGCAATAGCAGCGGCAAG
>CAZWUK010000149.1:0-2553 GCA_964636685.1 uncultured Oscillospiraceae bacterium | reverse complement strand
GATGTGAGCGTGCGTCAGGTAAACATACTCAGTGGGACGTGTTTCGCCCTTTGTTTGGTATGCGATATAGAAACGGTCTATCCACAGTAGACAAGAGACGTTCTCAAACAACTGCGGATTAGGGATAGCGTGCGCAAGCTCTGCCCGCAGATGCTTCCAACTTGGGATGGTAACGCCAGTAGCAGTCGCCGTTTCCCTCGCCAAGCGCATCACAAGGTTGAGGGGCAAGGCGTTTCTAGTTCGCTTGTTCATATGCGCCGCCTCCGTTTCGGGCCGTTCCCGGTGGTAAATTCGCGTTCATGGTCTGCCTCCAAAAGGAAAAGCGGCCCACAATCGTGAGTCGCTTTTGGTATCATTATGCCGCGCAGGGAAAAGAAAAACCCGCAGGCGCGTTTGCCTACGGGTCACTATCCAATTTCGACAGCATAATCATATCACAGGTCAAGAGTGACAAACAATGGCATAGTTCTCACCTGTGACGGTTTTCAGAAAAAGATTTGCGCATTGCCTCTCTTTTCAAAGCGAGACATGGTTTTCACGCGCAAAAATTGTTTCTGATGTCGTCCACTTCGCGGAGCGCCCGATAATGTGCCCGATAGACAGAGCGAAGATCACAGTGAAGCATTTCTGCGATTTCCTCCCAAGTGTATCCACTAAAATAACGAAGCTCCAGCAGCATCCGATATTGCGGACATTCAACACATTGCAGAACCGTGTTTGCTTCCCGTTTGAGATCGACAAGACGGTCGATATCCGCGTTGATCTCGCGTTCCATGTCAACCATCTTCACAACGGTCGTCTCCAGCGACTGTAAATCTGGCGAATCACTTCTGGGCATGTCGCTCAAGGTCGCCGTAGCCTTTGTTGCGATGGATTTCCAGCGTTCCAACTGTTCCAGCTTGGAATCCACCAGACGGTCGATGAAGCGGATCTGTGAAAGGTACTCTTTAGCGTTCATCGGGCTGCTCCTTCCATGCCGTCCTGTAACTTCCACGGCATTCTGCCGCCGAAATACTTCTCGGAAATATGGGACTGCTGCTCGGCAGATAATCCCGCGATCCGCCTGTTCGCGCGGCTCTTGTCCCGGTCATTCATCCACTTAGGTTTGAAAAACGCGCATTTATCGCAGCCTACGCATTTTCCAACTAAAAGGGCTTCGCATTTTCCCTTTTTGATCGCGAAGCAATGCTCATCTAGCATTGGGGAACATCTCCTTCCGGTTTTCGTCGTAGCTGTGTACAGGAATGCCCAAGCGCATGGATTCAAGAATTTCAGCCTTCATTCCGTGCGTGGGCGAGCCAAACGTCCAAATCTCGTCGCACAGGCTCATCATTTCAAGCCCCATGCGCATCCCAGCCTCTCGCTGTTCGGGGTTGTCATCATCCAGAAACTGTGTGAACAGTAAGTGCGGCGCGAAAGGAATGCCGCCCTGCTCGAAAGCAAAGCGGCAATATTCACGCGCGTTCTGGCTGTTTTTCTCCACGTCGCCGCGATACGGCGAGCAGATAAAGATCAGAGGGTGATCCATACTGTTACCTCCCATCCCCATTAACCATTGTTGATCGTGTTCCATGTTTCGCGGGGCATGGTCGCGATCTGCCAGCCAGCGCCCTCCAACATCGTCGCTCGGTCATAGTTTTCAGCGTCCTGCGATGCGCGCGTCACCGCGTTGGAAAGGCCGTAGAGCGACAAATCGCCGCCGCTGATGAGGTGCTCAAGAATGCCGTCCGATTCAGCCTTTGTGAAACCAAACTGATCGGCAGTCAGTTCCACCACATCAGGGATTCTGCCTGAAATCCTCACACCCGTCGCTTCCCGCAGTTTTCCCACAATCATCTCAAACCGCGCTTCCTCCGTCGCGCCGCGCACAACATCGCGCAATTTGAGAAGAAAAGCCTGATCGTCTGCAGCAATGGCTTCATCCGAAAACAGCTCCCATGTGCTTTCCTGCTCCCGGCCAATGTGGTACTTCTTCTGACCGAGATCATTCACACACATGCCGTTCAGGCAAACGAGCCGATAGACAAGCGGCATGACAGACACCGAACCAAGCCCTACTTCGGAATTGGAAATCATGATGCCAGCCTGCACGATATCGCCCGGAACAACCTCCGCCTCCAGCCGTTTGTTCACCGCCTTGAGGTACATGCGATTCTCCGTGACCTCGCAGCTCTCAATCGTGACGCCTTCCATCTCGGAAAGGATCGGTAACGTGGCGGAAGCGATCTGCGCGTTGTCGACGCGGCGGTATCGGTCAGAAAGAAATGCGCGCGCGTCTCCGTCCAGCGTGCGGATGGTCTGGCGACCGTCCCTTGCGCCCAGCCAACTGTTTACGTTATTGGACAGCAGCGAGGGCAGTTCCGTCTGCATCTTGTCGTAGTATTTCGAGGGAATCCCCAGCGCCGTACCAAGCTGGCGGTGGAAAAGCCCTGTCATGCCGAAACTCTCGTTACGTTCCGCGTCCTGTGCGTGAAGAAGGGAAACCTGCGAAGCGTCATCGTTCATGCGAATCGCCCCGGCGTCTACCACGAAATCCCGCTTACTGTTCTGCTG
>CAZWUK010000148.1:0-2618 GCA_964636685.1 uncultured Oscillospiraceae bacterium | reverse complement strand
CTTTTGCAACGACTTGGCTCCGTTTTCGTCTTCGGCTGTTTTGCTACAGCCCCTTCCTTATGTTTATTGGTCTGTGCTCTCGTTGTCCTTTTGCTGCTGCTCGGCGTTTTGCTTGTCCTTCTTGCGATCCTTTGCCAGACGATAGCGATCCTTTTTCCACAGTGCGCTCACACCGCTCTCCTCCCCGCGCGACAGGCGGATGAAATTATCCTTGTGCCGCAGGAACATGCAAACCGTCGCGGGAAAAATACACGCCGCGCTGATCCAGTCCTGATGCAGTATGCCCATCACAAACGGTGCGGCAACCGCAGCAAGCAGCGCTGCAAGGAAGATATAATCGGTCAGCAATGCCACCAGTATGCACAGCACGAAGAAGATCAAGAAGAGCTTCCAGTCCAGCGCCAGCATCATCCCGGCGATTGTGGCAAAGCCTTTTCCGCCCCGAAAATGCAAAAAGCACGGAAACATGTGTCCGATCACGCAGGCACTGCCCGCCGCGGCGGGCAAATAGGTGCAGTCCGGGAAAAAATATCGGCAGAGCAGCACGACCGCCACCGCCTTGAGAATATCAAACAACACAACCACAGCACCGTAGCGTTTTCCGATCACAATGACCGTATTGGAAGCGCCCGCGTTGCCCGTTCCATGCTCGCGAATATCGATCCCCTTGAGCTTGCCAACAAAGTACGCCGCCGTCACCCCACCGACCAGATACCCGCCTACAATCCCGATGATATACTGTATTACCTGCTCCATATAAACCCCATCCCTGTCAAAGTTACGTTCGATTCGTCAAGTTCCGGGAAAGCATCCGGCAACGATCCGGAAACAGGCGCTACTGGCAGCGATATACCTCGCCGCTGACAAAACCGTTTTCCGAAAGCCACAAAAGCTCCTGCACCGTCACCAATTGATACCCCTGCTCCACAAGCTTGGGAATCAGGATCTCCATGGCGGTAACCATGTAGTCCTTTGTGTCATGCAGCAGCACGATGTCGCCGCTTTGCAGCGCACGACCGTTGACCTCCTGCAAAAGCACGGTGTCCGCAATCTCGTACGGATCGGACAGCTTCACGTTCCCGCTCTGGCTCCACAGCGTCACCGCCATATCCAGCCGTTCCGCCTGATAGCGTGTTTTGCCGCTTCCCGTGCCGCCCGGCGGACGAAAGGCGCGCGGCGTATAGCCCGTCAAATCATTGATGATCTTGTTTGTTCGCATGATCTGATCGCGGATCTCGGTACTGGACATACTGACCATGATCTGATGACCCCAGGTATGGTTCCCGATCTCACAACCCTGTGCAAGCATCCGCTGCATCAGCGCCGCCGTGATCTCCGGGTCCTTTTTCAGCCGCCACCCGAGCACAAAAAACGTTGCTCTGGCGTTATATTGTGAAAGCACATCCATGATCTTGTCGGTGATGCCTAGCTTTGGACCGTCGTCAAACGTCAGCGCAATCATCGGTTTGTCGGGATCGATCTCCCACAGGGCAAGCTGTCTGTCAATCGCGGCTTCATCGGGATACGCACCGTAGGTTTCCATCCAAGAACGCATCTGTTCGGTGCGTTCCTGATACCATGCCTCCTGAATCTTTGGCGTTGGCAAGGGCGTCGGGGTTGGATCGGGCGTTGACGTCGGGTCTGGCGTTGCGGTCACAACCGGCGTTTGGGAAGCATCCGGCGCCTCAAACGCATCTTTCGTATCTTCCGTATCTTCCGTTACTGCCGGCAAGCGCGCACAGCCGGCAAGCAGCACGGCAAGTATCAGCAACGCAAGGCAACAACGTTTCATGACTTTTTTCCTCTCATATACTTGTAGGGTTCAAGCATAAAAACCGCCGCGTCACCGGCGGCGGTATGCTGCAATTACGGGCAAAGCAGTTGAATATTGTTTTGTGCGATATTCTCCAGATACCGCGGAGACGGTGCAACGTCCGTCACCACGGCGGCAAGATCGGAGAATTTGCAAAACGACAGCAGCGCGTTGTGGTCAAATTTGGTATGATCCGCCATCAGTACGACCCGTTTGTTCTGCGAGGTGACAGAGCGCTTGATCTCCACCTCAAAAAACGTGGTGTTGGTCAGCCCGCTTTCCAGCGATACGCCGGTCGCGGCGATGAATACAAGGTCAATGGTCATGCGTGAGAGCGCCTCCAGCGTCGATACGCCGACATAGGAGCTGGTCGCGGCGTTATACAGCCCGCCCAGCGCGATCACGCGAAGATCGGGGTCCTTGGCGGCTTCATACAGCGCGGTGAGGCTATGCGTAATCACGGTCACGTTGCTCTTTGCCGCAAGATACGGCAGGATGCAGGCCGTTGTAGAGCCAGAGTCCAAAAAGATGCTCATATTGTCCGTCACGAGCGTAGACGCCATCTGTCCGATGATCTGCTTGGACTGATTGTTTTTCATCGTTCGCACGGAGATTGGCACCGGCGCCTGTCCGCTGACCGCAGAGACGCCGCCGTAAACCTTCGTCATTTTGCCGCGCTTGAGCAGATCGATCAGATCCCGCCGCACGGTATTGGTTGAGACGTCGAACCTTTGCGCCAGATCGTCGAGGGACGCCGTCCCCTTCTCCAGCACGTACTGTTCCATCGCGTTGAGTCGATCCAGTC
>CAZWUK010000147.1:0-2689 GCA_964636685.1 uncultured Oscillospiraceae bacterium | reverse complement strand
CCACCTACATCGCCCTCACCGAATTCGGCCGCAAGAAATTCCTCGAAGCCCGCCTGTGCTATCCTGCCAAAGTAGTGGTCAAGCCCAACGCCGTGGGCGCGTTCGCGCCGACGGCGGAATTGGGGAACGTAAACGACTTGAGCAGGACATGGCCTTCTTGGTCGATTACGCAGGCTGGATTTGTCAAGAAAACGAGACACCCAAATTTTGGGATAGGAGGGGTCTGTTGTCGTCACATGACCCCGTCGGCGGGCAACATTCCAGCAGGAAGGCGGTGGCCTGTCAAGGTCTTAGGGTACCCTTGACAGGGCGGCGGCTTTCTGCTATCCTCCGCCTGACGACGGGGGCTTGTGATGACCTCAGAGGTCGGCCGCGCGGCCGTGGAGCGCCGTTCCTCCTTGCTGCGTGGTTTACGCAGCTTGTGCTTTGGCATAATAGGCGCGCCGTTTTTGCAGCGGTGGTTGGTCACCTGCGTTGCCGGAATGCGGTCGTTCTCGATTGTAGTCGCACTCGATCCATCGGAAGATCCGTCGTTTCACCTCCTCCCGGCTCATTTGCGTCAGCGGCAGCGCGTAGAGCAATTCCTTTTTCAACGTCGCAAAGAATGATTCCATCCGCGCGTTGTCATAGCAGCTGCCCACTGCGCCCATGCTCTGACGCGCGTTCGTTGCCTCTAAATAATCCCTGAACATTTGACTCGTATACTGGCTTCCGTGATCGCTATGCACAATCATACCATCTGTCTTCCCGTACCGAAGAACCGCCGTTTCTAGGCTGTCTTTGCACAGATCTGCTCGCTTGTGATCGTCCATCTTCATCCCCACAAGCGCTCCGTCAAAACAATCCAGTGTCGCCGCCAAGTACAGCTTCCCGTCCTGACACTGTATCTCGGTGATGTCATTGAGTAGCTTCGTCATCGGTGCCTCTGCGTTGAAGTTGCGGCATACCAGGTCTTCTGCCGCCTTTGCCGACACATCTCTCCTTGTGATCGAGTGCGGCTTACGTCTGGCCATTAGATCATTTCTCTTGCACAGACGATATACCGTTCCATAGCTCGCGTGCGTCCTTTTGAGCCGACGCTGCATTTGCCACACGCCGATGGTCTTATGCTCACCGCGTATCTCTGCCAGTTCGGATAAAACGGCGTCGCGGTAATGCGGCTTATCCTTTGTGCGCAACCATCGGTAGTATCCCGGCCGCCACACCCTCAGTGCCGCACAGCACAGCTTGATGCTTGTGCTCCCCCGATTTTTCATGATCCACGCATACGCCTCTCGTGGCCGTATCCGTTCTATCCCTTCGCGAAAAAACCTAACGCTTTCTTGAGAATCGTGTTCGCCTGACGCAGTTCCTCTATTTCGCGGCGTAACTGTCGGTTCTGCGATTCCGTGTCTCCGCTTATCGCCTCCGGCGCTTCCGATAATCGCTTCTGCTGCCTCCAACTGTATATCGCTTTCGTTGATACCCCTAGTTTGGCGCTCGCCTTTGCGACGCTCGTTTCTCGTGCCAACGCCAACGCTTCTTCCTTGAATTCTGCGCTGTATTTCGCTGTCATCTTATTCACCCCCACATGCTTTTATTTTATCACTTCTTTGTGTGGGTGTCTCGTTTTATGATAGCAGTCCACCGCCATAAGCAAGAGCGTATAACCAACAACCAACAGGCTTGACGACGCACCTACGGCAAAGACCGTAACCAGCACGCCCAGCAGGGTTATCAATATTCCCGTGATCTGTATCTTCGTCGGTACGCCTTCCAATGTTGCCGTAAGAACATTACGGCCCTCTATCTGCATAGAAACATCCGTGTTGTGATTGTAGAAGTCCATTTGGAGTCTTGCGTGGAAATCCATTTCGACATCCACAGAATCCGGTGTATAGTCCCAATTCCCATCGCATGGAACTATGGGTATCTCGTACTCGGCGGGGCCTTCCTCGATGTAATCGAGGTAGGTCTCCCCGTCGCAGAATATTCTTGCTTTAACCATTAAGTCGTCAAATCTCATTCGTATCGCCTGTGTACTACATTGTATATTGAGTATATCAATTTATCCCCTCGGCCATGCGTTTGGCGAATGTGGCGGCCGCACGAAGATATATGTCGGCAATGGCCTCTTTTACATCGGCCTTTTTGTAACCGGTATTCGGGGCGTATGTGTCCAGCGTGAACGGCTCCCATCCTTTCGAGATCCATGTACTGCCTTCGTCCCTTACCTTTATGGTATATGTGTATGCCAAACACCTGTCGCTCATTACTATCGTTGATGTTATGATCTTGACGTCTCCGAGCGCGGAAACATACGCTGTGCCCTCATACTTCTTCGCTTCTTCGGCGAGGTCTTGAAGTCCCTTCCTCGCCGCTATCCTCTCTTTCTCCTTTTGACACCTGGCCTCGCATTTCTCCGCATCCGCGAGATTGTTGTATTCCCTGCTACAATACGGACAAACGAACCTGTCCACCTTATTGACCATTGCCGTCACACTCCTCTATGCTGTCGACTATCGCACTGGATGTATCTTCGTCGAGATACAGATCCGTTGCCTGATCTATCGCGCTCGCCTCGGAGATCGCAGACACCTCATACATCCTGGAAACTCCCGATACCCACACCCTGTACTTCTTTTTCGACTTTTTAACTTCTATTTCTGTGAATTTTCCGCAGAAATGCCTTCCCGACGGGCATTCTATC
>CAZWUK010000146.1:0-2736 GCA_964636685.1 uncultured Oscillospiraceae bacterium | reverse complement strand
CCTCACCCTCGATCTTGTACATCATGTTTTCCATCTCGGCAAAGCTCATCACGCCCTCGACCACCGCGCTGCGGATCATAAACGGCGGAATATAATAGGTAAAGCCGCGGTCGATCATGAAATCGCGCGCATAGGATAAGATCGCCGACTGGAGGCGCGCAATGTCGCCGCACAGATAGTAAAACCCGTTGCCGGAGGTCTTTCTGGCACTGTCGAGATCGATGCCGTGCAGCTTTTCCATGATGTCCACATGGTAGGGAATCTCAAAATCCGGGGTGACGGCTTCCCCGAAGGTTTCCAGCACCACGTTTTCGGAGTCGTCTTTGCCGATGGGGACGGACGGATCGATGATGTTTGGGATCACCATCATGCGCTGTTTGATCTCGGCGGAAAGCGCTTCTTCCTTGACTTCGAGCGCCGCCATCTCGTCTGCCATGGCAACGACCTGCTTTTTGGCTTCCTCGGCTTCCGCCTTCTGTCCCTTTGCCATCATGCCGCCGATCTGCTTGCTGATGACGTTGCGCTGATTGCGCAGACTGTCGCAGCGGGTCTTGGCCTGCCGGTATTCCTCGTCCAGCGCGATCACCTCGTCCACGAGCGGGAGCTTGGCGTCCTGAAATTTCTTTTTGATGTTTTCCTTCACCGCGTCGGGATTGGCGCGCAAAAACTTCATATCAAGCATATTACATCCTTTCCGGAGCGGTCAGCCCCACAAGCGTAAGTCCAATGGCAATCACGTCGCGCGACGCCTTTGTCAGCGCAAGCCGTGCGTTGCACAGCGCCGGGTCGTCCGCCATGATGCGCTGCTCGTAATAGAACCGGTTGAACGCTTGGCAGATGGAGACGATTGCGCGGGAAACCAGATACGGTTCATTCTTTTCCATGGCGTCGCGCACAGCGTCGGGGAAGGCGGCGATGGCGGTAATCAGCTGACGCGATTCGTCGTCGGAGAGCAGCGAATAATCGACGCCGGAAAGCTCCGGCGATTTTTTACGCAGCACCGAGCAGGCGCGCGCATGGGTATATTGCACATAGGGGCCGGTTTCGCCGTCAAAATTCAGCACGGAATCCCAGTCGAACACCACGTCCTTGATGCGTCCGTTGTAAAGGCTGTTCCAGACCAGCGCACCGATGCCGACGTCCCTTGCAATGCGCTCCTTGCCATCAAGACCGGGGCTCTTTTCACAGATGATGGCGTAGGTTTTGTCAATGGCGGCCTGCAACACGTCGCGAAGCTTGACCATGTTGCCCTTGCGCGTGGAGAAAGCACCCTCCGTGCCGGAAACCATGCCAAAGGAGACGTGGACAAGATCCTTTGCCCAGTCATAGCCCAAAAGCTCGACCACCTTGAACCACTGCCGAAAATGCAAATCCTGCTGGTAGGCGACCACATACAGGCACTTGGCAAAATCGTAGGTGTCCTTGCGGTAGAGCGCCGCGGCAATGTCGCGCGTGGCGTAGAGCGTCGCGCCGTCGCTGCGCAATATGATGCACGGCGGCATTTTATAATCGGAAAGATCCACGATGCTCGCGCCCTGATCGAGCTTGAGCAGCCCTTTTTGCTTCAGCTCGTCGACGACGCGACCCATCTTGTCATTGTAAAAGCTTTCGCCTGCCCAGCTGTCAAAATGGATGTTGAGCAGCTCGTAGACCTCGGCGACCTCCTTGAGCGTGATCTCCTTAAACCAGGTGTACAGCTCCATCGCCTCGGGGTCGTTGTCCTCGATGCGCTTAAACCACGCGCGTGCCGCGTCGTTCATGCTCTCGTTGCCCTCGGCCTCCTGATGGAAGCGGACATAGAGCTTGACCAGCTCGTCCACGCCGCCCTTTTCGATGGTCTTGCGGTCGCCCCATGCTTTGTAGGCGTAGATCATCTTGCCAAACTGCGTGCCCCAGTCGCCGAGGTGATTGATCCCGACGCTGTGGTAGCCCATGTGGTTGTAGATGCGATAGAGCGCGCTGCCGATCACGGTCGTGGGCAGATGCCCGATGTGGAGCGGCTTTGCGATATTGACCGACGAATAGTCGATGCAGACGTTTTTGCCCTGTCCCTCCGTCGAACCGCCGTAGGCAGCGCCCTCCGAAAAAACGCGGGTGAGCACGGACTTTGCCAGCGCGTCACGCGAGACGGTCACGTTGATGTAGCCGCCGGCAGGCGCACAGGACATGCCTTCGGGGAGCTTGATGCTGTCGCAAAGCGCGGCGGCGATCATCGGCGGGGCTTTGCGCATGGTCTTTGCGAGCCGGAAGCAGGGGAACGCGAAGTCGCCCATCGCCGGATCGGGCGGCGTTTCCAGAAGATCTGCGATCTCCGGTGCGGTCAGCGGACAGACGGCGGCAAGCGCCTCTGCAAGAGATTGTTTGTAATCCATCGTTAATGTGTTTCTCCGTTAATTTTCTAAAGACTGATTATACCATACTCTGCCGCCAACGGGGAGCTTGCGGCGGGAAAAGTAGAGATATTTTTGGCGTTTTGCCGCCGGTTTTTAGGGAAAAAGACCTATGACTGACGCGTCAGCGTGAATACCTGCCCGTCCTGCAAACGCATGGAGAGCGTGTTTTCATCCGTTACGGTGATGTAATAGTCCACCGCCATGGAAGCGCCGATCTCGTGCAGCAGCAGAATAAACGTGTAGTCGCCCGTGGGCGCGGCGATGCTCCAGCGCTCCTCGATCGGGTCGAGCAGATCCCATTCCTCGGCGCCGCTGTCGGCGGCAAATTGCAGCGCGCCGCTGC
>CAZWUK010000145.1:0-2757 GCA_964636685.1 uncultured Oscillospiraceae bacterium | reverse complement strand
CACCATACTCTAAAGCGATGTCAGGATGTGTACGCAGAAAATCCCTTACTGCTATATGCCTATTAATATCTTTGTGATTGCTTTGCTCAAAAATATGAATCTGGTGTGTTCTATTATCGCCACCCTTGCGGAAATATCTCCGTCCTTCAATACCAAACTCACCCATACACTCATATCCAATGGCTACAAATTCCTCATTATACTTATCAACTAAACTAATATTTGTCACTACGGGCATTATATCAATGATTGATTTAGCATGTAACCCTTTAACTGCTGTACTGCCAATATGGTAAATATCCACCAATACGTCCTTCAAAATACCACTTATCTTCTGTGATTCATTTTCATACTCTACTTCCCAAAAGGGGTCATACGGAACTACTCGTATAAACAATATTAAACCTCCAATCTCGTTCTCAACGAATAATATTTACGACATTTTTACGAGGGGCAGCCTGTTTCGGCTCCTCTGCAGCATAACCCATAACGACAGATCCGTAAACAATATGATTTACGGGAACATCAAGATCTGACAAAAGCTCACGGATTAAGGGCATGTGTGTGAGTCCTGGCAGCTGATTTAGCCAGCAGGAACCAATACCGAGTGAGTGTGCTGCCAGCATCATATTCCCGATGGCTAATGCTGAATCCGGCATAGAGTTTCCGTTGTCCTTTAAGTTAGAAACAATAATAAAGGTGGGGGCATGATACAGGAAATTTGAACTCTCGTCTTTCGCTTTTTCAACAAGGCTCACAACATAAGGATGCGTTTCTGCTACAACAGGTATAGATATAAGGGTTAGGCGAATAGCCTCATTCACTTTTGCAAGTACACTGGTTTTTTGAATGGCTGTAAACTTCCAGCTCTGTGTTCCCATCCCGTTAGGCGCATAGCTTCCCGCTGTTAGAATGGTATTTAAATCCTCCTCCGATAGCTGAGTCTCTCTAAAAGTTCGTATGCTTCTTCTTGTTAATATGTTTTCTATTATACTATTCATTGGTAGTCTCCTTCTTTAAAAAAATTATTCTCGTATTTATCGCTATCTCTATTTTTTACAAGCTGCATATAGAAATCGTCCATAACCTATTTCGGCTACATTTTTCATCAATTCTCCATTTAACCATAATGCAGTATCAGCAAAGCTTCTACCCTCAAGTGGCCATTTTGCATACTGCTGTGATTGATATTCTGCATCCGACATATTGATTAATTTTTCAACCCATTTATCATGAAGAGTTTTTATTTCTTCTTTTGCTTTTTCAACACTTCCAGGCCAAGTAATGTCTTCCTTTTTCAAGGTACCATCTCCAAAATTGTAATCTAACGTAGTGCGCCACCAATATATAATATGCCACATAATCCATGCAATACTGGACGGTCCAATCTCGTAACTTTCGATTTCAGGCCAATCTATACTCCATCCATCGTCTTGCCTTCGTATCTGCAGACCCATGGGACTGAATGTCCAAAGTGCCTCTGTCTCCTTTAGATTCTCTGTGTGATAAAGATAAAGTTGCCAGCACATGTCTATCTGAAATAGTATATTCTCTTTTATTTCGATATCTCTCATTGATTTTAATACTCCTTATTAAAATTATTTTAGTATACATTAATTCTTGCCAAAGGAAAAAAATCTTTATACTTTTTAACAATGGAGCCGCCAGCCAGAACAGACTATACTGACCAGCGACTACCTTAAATTTAATGTTTCAGATTTATTTTCTTATCACTAATTTCATAAACCACATCAGCCACATTATCGAGTAGCCGTTTGTCATGGGTGATAAACACTATAGTTCCAGCATACTCCTTCATTAATATTTCCAAAGCCTCTAAGCTTGGTATGTCAAGGAAGTTGCTCGGTTCATCCATTAGTAGGATGTTATATCTACCCATAAGCATTTTAGCCAGCAACAATTTAATAATTTCTCCGCCGCTTAAAGCAGATAAGCTTTTTCCAATATCGTTTTGTTTAAGCCCCATTGATGCTAGAACTGAACGAATTTCTGAAACATTGTAATCACAATCCTCCTGCATAAACTCTAGGACTTTCTGATTACCGTTGTACTTGTAACTATTTTGTGCAAAGTAACCTATTTTTGCCTTAGGTGAAATAGAAATTCCATCTTCATGGTTTAACATCATTTGGATTAAAGTTGTTTTTCCTGTTCCATTGCCACCAGTTAGCGCCACTTTTGCTCCTAGGGGAATATGAAAAGATGCTTTTTCAAACAGTATCTTATCCCCAAATATTTTAGTAATTTCCGTACCGACAATAGGATATGGATTGTAGAGTGCCAATGCATCACTTTGCCTGAAACGAATCCTGCGAATGTCTTCTGGAGCTTCTACATTTCCTAAGGCCGCAATCCTATGGTCTAGGGATTTAGCGGCATTATGCATCTTTTTTTCCTTACTTCCTATTGATTTTTGATGAGCTAAACGCCCTCCGCCTTCAGTACTTTTTTTCTTTGAAGCACCTTTTGCCTTCTGTTCTATTTTACGAGCCTGTTTTCGCTTTTCCTCCGCAGCCCTTTCCAATCGGCCACGTTCCGCAACAAATTGTTCGTATTCTGCTGCCTGGCTCTTGCGTTCTTCCTCTTTCTGGCGAAGAAAATCAGAATAGTTTCCCCAATACTCAGTGATTTTTCCATCTTTCAGTTCCCATATTTTATCTACTACCTCATCAAGAAAATATCGGTCATGGCTAATAACTAACAGTGCACCTGTAAAATATTTTAGCTGTCCAATTA
>CAZWUK010000144.1:0-2797 GCA_964636685.1 uncultured Oscillospiraceae bacterium | reverse complement strand
CGAAATAGGCGTACAGCGAGGTGCTGCCATCCGGCGTCTCCAGCCAATAGCGATACCCGGACGCGTATTGACCGAAGTTATCCTTGTCGCTGCGATTGATGCGCACGCGATAAGCGGGGTTCTTGCAAGATACAAGCGCTTCTTCAAAAGCAAGCGATAACTGATAGCAATCCACGAGATCCTGATAGGAAAGCGTGAAGCCGCGCCGATCCTCACAGCGGACAATCGCTTCGCAGCCCTCTTTGAGATAGCGTGCCAGCGCCTCGACCTGTTCCCCTGCTGTTTTTCCAGAAAGCTCTGAAAACAGCCCGTCCGCCATGAAAAGCTTTAGGTATTCCGCTTCATCACGATTGAGCTGATAGGTCGTCCCGTCCGCCAATTCGTCCCAGAGGATCTGATAGGTGTTCAGATTGTTCTTCTTGTCTACCTCAATCATCAGACCAATGCGCGTTTCCGGCAGGAATATCAAGCCGGCATGCAGATAAAACTGCTGCCCGTCTGCTTTTGAAACCATCTTTACGCGCGTTCCGTACCAGTGCCTGCCGATGCAGTCAACCGCCGTACGCACCGGTTCCAGCGACAGAAGCTCGCTCTGAACGCTGTCTATTGCGCGTACAAAAAGATCCCCGAAACGGTGCATATCTTGCAGCGTCCGAATATCTGCCGAAAGCGAATCCTTCATACATTACCTCCTATGCTGATACGGATAGTCCGGGTTTTGAACACAAAGCTTACCGCCGCTGATCTCAAGAAAGTTTCCTGTCATATAGGAAGCGGCATCCGAAGCAAGAAATGCCACGGCGTTTGCCACATCGACCGGCTTGCCGAGCCGACGCAACGCAATTTGTTCAACCAGCTGCTCCGCGCGTTCTGCAACGACGCTTTGCGTCATGCCCGTCTCAATAACGCCCGGTATGAACCCGCAAACGCGGATACCGTACGGCGCAAGCTCGGCGGCGAGCGTCTTTGTCAAGCTGTAAACAGCCGATTTGCTGGCGGCATACGCGCCGCTCCCGGCGCTTCCGAGAATCGCCGCATAGGATGCCGCGTTAATCAAAACGCCGCCCTTTTCTTTCATCACGCTGTAAGCCGCCTTGGCACAAAGGAAAACCGACTTGAGATTTACACGCATTACCGCATCCCATTGGCTTTCCGTCATGTCCATCAGAAGCGACTGTGGATAGATACCCGCGTTATTGACAAAAACGTCAACCGATCCAAAATGGGACTTCGCCTGTTCAAACATGTTGTTCACGGCGGTTTCGCTGCTGACATCTGCTACAACGCCAAGCACCTCACCGTATTCCGAGAGCTTCCGTGCAGCGTTTTCCACCGCTTCCGCGTGCAGGTCGCAAAGCACAACCTTCGCGCCTTCTTCCAGCATTTTTCGCGCAATTGCAAAGCCGATCCCTTTTTCCGATGCGGCGCCGGTCACGCCGACAACCTTATTCTTCAGATTCAAATCCATTGCTTTTCATCTCCATCAAAGTTCTATCACTGCGCCGCGGCTTGCGGATGACGCGAGACGCTCATATATCGCAAGATACCCTTTTTTACATTTTGTTTCCGGCGGGCGCCACAAGAGCCGCCGCTGTGCCAGCACCGTCTCGTCCACATGCAGCGTGACGGTTTTTTCCGGAATGCTGATCGTGATCGAATCGCCGTCCTGCACCAGCGCAATTGCGCCGCCTTCCTTGGCTTCCGGTGAAATATGCCCGACAAAGCAGCCGTTGTTGGTTCCTGAAAACCTGCCGTCCGTAATCACGGCGGTGGATTTTGCAAGCCCCATGCCGTACAGGTACTTCATCGCCTTGTACATTTCCCGCATCCCGGGGCCGCCCTTAGGCCCCTCGTATCGGATCACAACAACGTCGCCGGAATGGATCTTTCCCCCGAGTATTGCTTCCTCGGCAGATTCCTCGCTGTCAAATACGCGAGCAGAGCCTGTGAAGGTGTGCATCTTCGGATCGATTGCAGAGGGCTTTGTCACCGCGCCGTCAGGGCAGAGATTGCCGCGCATGATGCGGATCCCGCCAAACGCCGCAAAGGGTTCCGCCATGGTCTTTATCACACGGCGATCCGTTTTGCGCGCCGGTATCCTCTCCAGATTTTCCTTGACCGTGCAGTTTGTAACGGTCAGCGCATCCAACCGCAGCAGCGGCATAAGCTCTTGCATGACCTGCGGTATTCCGCCCGCCTTATAGAAATCCTCCATGTCGTACACAGACGCCGGGTTCACCTTGGCGACCAACGACGTTTCCTCGCCGATCCGGTCGATCATGTCCAGCATGCCATTGCTGTCTATCCCCATTTCGCGGGCGATTGCAGTCAAGTGCATCACGGCGTTTGTCGAGCCGCCGGTCGCATGCAGCACAGTGATCGCATTGTGCAAGGACTTTTCATTCAAAATTCTGTCCGCGCCGACCCCGTCTCGGACGAGCCGTACGATTGCCTCTCCGGTCATAAACGCATGTCGGGTTCTTTCCGCATAGACCGCCGGAATTAAAGCGCCGCCCGGCAACGTCATTCCGAGCGCTTCGGCAAGGCAGCACATGGAATTCGCCGTCCCGAAAAATGAGCAGGAGCCGCAGGTCGGGCCGCAGGTATCCTCCAGCCGGTACAGTTCTGCTTCATCAATTTTTCCGGCTTGCACCATGCCGCAGCCCTCCGACATGCTCGTCAGATCCGATCTTCTGCCGTCGAACATCTCCCCGCCCAGCATGGGCCCACCGGGAAGCAGGATGGTCGGAAGCCCCAGACGCGCAGCCGCCATCAGCAGCCCCGGCACAATTTTATC
>CAZWUK010000143.1:0-2943 GCA_964636685.1 uncultured Oscillospiraceae bacterium | reverse complement strand
TCCCTACAGCTTTTCATCTCGGACAGCGGCGTAGGGCTTCGTACACAAAAACGCGGTTTCAAACGGGGTAATAGCCCAATTTTAGGAAAAACCATGTGATTATACGGAATAAAGCAGCAATGCACATAATAAAAAGACCGGGAGAGCCTATATCAACTCTCCCGGCATTGTTACTTATGTGCTTGCGCCACTCGGTTAAGGAGTATTAATCCGAATAACCTTTACGGCTTCACTGCGGACAAGTTTGCCATCAAGAAACTCATAGGCAAGATAACCGATCTGGTCGAGGACAGCGAACTTTTCGGATAAAGTGCGAACGCCGATGGGGCTTCTGCCGATAACCCAGTAATAGCTAAAGTCACCGAAGGCGATAGGCTTGGAACCGGCATCCGCATCCGGCATAAACTCGGACATAATGACCTTCTTGCCGAGGATGGTATCATCGCTATCACGCCAGAGGTAGTTCCCGGCATTGTCCTTAAGAGTGCGTAGAGCAAGAGCGGTTTTATCGTTCATGAGCCATACAGCGTTTTTACGGTACTCCGGCTTTACAGAGAAGTACAAGCCGATAACATCATCGTAGGTGATTTCATTGAGGGATGCAGCAATTTCCGCTCCGCCGGTGGCGTTCAGAATGCCTGTGGGCATTTCATTGCCGTTGCCGTTGATAAAGGCATTGTCCTCAGCCCTGCCGAAGTTCTTGGCAAAGCGTTTGATAAGATAGTTCTCAATATCGAAGCTGACATCATGTATGAAGGCCTCATCCATTTTTACTAAAGCCGCCAGTTTCCAACTGTCTACAGTATTAATGGTAAAATCGTCGATACCTTCGTAAATAGGAACGGCATCATTTTCCGCTACCCACTGGGCGAGGTCGTTGCTGTCCTTGGCGAAAATACGGTAACCGGAGCCGTAGGCCTTTATAACCGTACCGATATTGCGGAACAGGCTTTCTTTCTCAAGAGCCGCCATATACTTATTCTGCGCGCTGTTCGGCATTGCATAAAGGCCGGTTCCGGTGCTGCGCCCGTTTGCAATCTGGTCAAAGCTACCGGCATTGCCGCGCATGGCGTTCCAGAAGTGCTTGTCATATTCCGGTGAGCCGGTATAGGATAATCTTTCAGTGTAAGTACTCATAAATTCTTCCTCCTTATTTCTTGTCACAAACAGGGCATCTGTATAGACCCAGTTCGTTATAATTGAGTGGTCTGCTGATTTGCTTTAACATACCGCTGTGGCAATCCGGGCAATGAATATCGTAAGCAAAAGCCATTTCAATATCGTGGGCCTGTTTTGTGTGGAGACGATAATACTTGTGCATTTTTCCTTGCTCGTCCTCTACGATGCAATCTCGCAGGAATAAATCACACATACTTTCTGCATAACATGCCACCGCCTTTGCGCTGCTTTGTTTCCGCAAGAAGCTCATAGCCCTTCGCCGTGGCGCAGATGTCGTCAATGATCGTAACCCTGTCAGCGTCATACTGCCCGAAGTTCTTCACCATGCAGCTTCCGCCGCCGACAATAAATAGCCGCATGAGTTCGGGATCGTACTCATGCTCCCGCAGCCTGCGGAAGATGCCCGCAACATAGTCCGTCGCCGTTTCGCAGATGGCTGCAAGATACCGTTCGCTTACGTCCGTCGTGCCGTGGCGGATAACGCGCTCGATGATCGCATCATCCGCCGATGTACCAAACTGCCGCAACAGGCTTTCACGAACAAGTAGCATACATTGATGCGTCCCGTATTTCTCGGTAAAACATTTCTGCCCCTGCGGGCGGCAATCGTTGATATACATGACGTTTATCGTGCCGTTTCCAATGTCGCAGAGCATATTCACGCCGCGAAAATCGCGGAGCTTGTCCACGATAGCGGAGAAGCCCTGCGGGAATATATCTGCTCCTGCAAACACCACATGGTAGCTTCCTCCCCGAAAGAGAAAATCCGCGCTTTCGTTTTGCAGCAGATATTCCTTAAATCCATCCTTTTGCTCGCTTACCCATGTCAGCGGCAAGCCCGCCGCGATGTGGACACGGGCGCTGGTCAGCTTGCGATAGTTTAGCTCTCTCCCGATGGCGGCAAGCGTGAGGATATAATAATCGCCGTCCGCCATTTTGTCCGCAGAAAACTCCTTATGCCCGTCGCCAACGGTGTAATAGCGGCCTTGATAGATAAGCAGATTATTTTGAAAGGTCGGCTCTTTTTCATATACGGTCACGCCCGTTTTGAAACAGGTGTGCGCGGTCTTGATGTTGCCATATGGCGGGCTGTTGGTCGTATGCTTTCCGGCGTTGCCTTTGACCTTATACGCGGCGCTGATTTTCCGGCTTTGGTCGCGCAAATACCACTCGTTCATAATGTTCAAAAACGGGGCAAACTCGTTGCTGCCGGAAACGTCGCTGTCCACATTATTGGCGATAGCGATGAAATGAACGCCGTATTGCCGGAAGAACACTTCGGTGTAGAAGCCCGTTTGCAGATAATCGCGTCCCACGCGGCTCATGTCCTTGACAAGCACACATCCGACTTTTCCCGCTTCAATATCTGCGACCATGCGCTTCCAATCGGGACGTTCAAAATCCTTACCGCTGTATCCGTCATCCGAATAGTGGGCGCAATTCAAATAGCCATGCTGGGCGGCATAGTCCTCAAGGTATTTCTTTTGATTGATAATGGAGTTGGAATCGCCCAAGAGTTCATCGTCACGGGAGAGGCGTTCATATAGAGCGGTAATCTTTCCATCAGCCTGTTTCACGCTCATTGGCGCTCCTTTCAGACTGACGGCTCATTTGTAGCACGTCCATCGTATCACAGTCCGCCGCATTAGGGAACGCCTCATTTTGAATCATACGGAGGATTTTTTCTTCAAATGTCTCATTGCCCTCTTGGGGCAGATAAATCTTCACTTGGTAGGTCGTTGACCCGATGTGCCGGGTCAAGCG
>CAZWUK010000142.1:0-2943 GCA_964636685.1 uncultured Oscillospiraceae bacterium | reverse complement strand
AAAAGCAATTGCATGTCACTGCAATTGCCTTTGTGAGCTGACGGATTATTTTTTTGTTTTATGCTTCTCCCTGCAAAATCATACGGGATATTTCGTTTCCCACAAAGATCTGTCCCTTCTCGTTGAGATGCAGTCCGTCCTCGCAGATCATGGCGTACATGGCGCGGTTCTCCAGGCAGTGCCGTCTGAGATCAATCAGCTTGCAGTCGGTTTCCCGGGCAACCTTTTCCACGATCAGCGAATACATTTCCTGAAAGCGGTAAATCCGCTGCTTATCGCCAAGCCATTTGAGAATGTTGGCAGGATTCAGCTTGTCGCCGACAAGGAACTCAAAATACTTTTCCGCGTCGATGGGCGGCAGGGTCACAAGTACGGGGCGTATCGCTACACAGCGCAGCTTTTCAATGATGCGGCGCAAGGCCTCTTCAAATGCTCCGGGCTTTGTCATGGGATCGTGCTCGGCGTCCGGCGCGTCCGAAATTGCCGCCCAGTCGAAATTGCAGTCGTTTCCGCCGAATTCGATCACGGCCGTGTCGCAGGTCCAGCCGTCCTCCAAATCCTTCTCGATCATCGCCAGCCCCTGCGGTGCGGTAAAGCCAAAGCGCGCACGGTTGACGATCTCAACATTGAGCTTTTTGGAAACCACATCCGCCGCGGTTTCCGCCGCGTAGCCATGGCGACGCCGTTCCGCATTCCAGACCACACCCTTTGCAAGCGAATCTCCCCACACCGTAACGACACTTTTTCTTTTCGTAGTTTCCATTACTATGTTACCCCGTATGTGTTATTATTTAGTGTATTTATTGTATCACGTCTTATAGTAATTGAATGTGAAATAAATGTTACAAGTATGGCGCGCCGCGCTCCTCTCGGTTTCGGTTCGATCAAGCCCCAAAAGCGCGCGCAAAAAAAGCGGTCGCCTGCCTCTTGTGCAAACGACCCGCCTTTTTTCTGTGTTTTTCTTTTATATCTCCTGCCGCTCCGCGTCGCGCGCTGCGTCGCCGCGTTCGTAGAAATTGACGATGCAGTGCATGGGACAGCCTTCCACACAGGCGCCGCAGCGCGTGCACTTGGCGTCGTCGATCTCCGCGACGCCGTCCAGCACATGGATCGCGTCCGACGGGCAGAACTTGGCGCACCGTCCGCAGCCGACGCAGGCGGTTTTGCATTGCAGCCGCGCGATCTTGCCAACCGCCTTGTTGCGGCAAGCCACCACAATGGTCTTATGCCGCGGCAGCAGGTTGATGATGCCCCGCGGGCAAGTCTCCTTGCAGACGCCGCAGCCGGTGCAGACGTCGTCGTTGATGTGCGCGATGCCGTTTTCCAGCGTGATTGCGCCAAATGCACAGCGCTTCATGCAGTCGCCCAGTCCAACGCAGGCAAATTCGCACTGCTTGGGGCCGCCGGCAATCCCGGCAGCGGCACGGCAGCTGTCCAGCCCTGCGTAATCATAGCGTTGAAAGGCGTTGTCGCAGGTGCCGTTGCAGCGCACGCGCGCCACGCGATCTTCCGCGGCCTCTACCGCAACGCCGAGAATCTCGCCGATCTGTTTGGCGGTCTTTACACCGCCCGCCGTGCAGCCGTTCGGCTTTGCCTCTCCCTTGACGACGGCTTCTGCAAAAGCGTCGCAGCCCGCATAGCCGCAGGCGCCGCAATTGGCGCCCGCCAGCACGGCGCGCACGTTTTCAACGCGCTCGTCCACCTTCACGGCAAACTTCTTGCTGGCGAAGGAAAGCACCAGTCCGAACACCAGACCCAATACGCTCAGCACGCCGAGCGCATACAATACGGGAAGAAAATTCATTCTGCTCCCTCCTTACACGATGCCCTTGAAGCCAAGGAACGCGATGCTCATCAGCCCCGCAATAATCAAAGAGCTTGGGAAGCCCTTGAACGCCTTGGGGATTTTCGCGCTCTCGAGCCGCTCGCGGATGCCCGCCATCAAAACGATCGCCAGCAAAAAGCCCAATGCACTGAAGACGCCGTTGAGCACGGAGTAGCCGAGGTTCATCTCCAGCACCTGTCCGCGGATGGTCACTTCCTGCGTTGCGTTGAGAATCGTGACGCCCAGCACCGCGCAGTTTGTGGTAATCAGCGGCAGATAGATGCCAAGCGCGGCATACAGGCTGGGAGCCGATTTTTTCAGAAACATCTCCACGACCTGTACAAGGCTCGCAATGACCAGAATGAAGGTGATCGTATACAAATAGGTAATCTCGAGCGGAACGAGGATCCAGTGGTATACCATGTAAGTGAACAGGGATGCAAGACCCATCACGAACGTAACGGCAAGACCCATGCCTACCGCCGTCTCTACCTTGTTGGAAACGCCAAGGAACGGGCAACAGCCGAGAAAGCGTGAGAAAATGAAGTTGTTGGTCAAAACGCAGCTGACCATGAGCAACAGGATGTTTACAATGTCGTTCATTCCGCTTCAACCTCCTTTGCCGCTTTTGTCTTACGGTCGGTCAGCAGATTGATAATGCCGAGCAGCAGACCGAACACGATGAAGCCGCCCGCCGGCAGGATCATCAGCAGCATCGGCTGATAGCCCGCGCCGAACACCTGCATGCCAAATACCGTGCCGTTGCCGAGCAGTTCTCGGATCGCGCCGATGAGCGTGATGGCCAGCATAAAGCCAAGCCCCATGCCCAGACCATCCACCGCGGACGCGGCGACGCTGTTTTTGGAGGCAAAGGCTTCCGCGCGCGCCAGAATGATGCAGTTGACGACGATCAGCGGAATAAACATGCCGAGCGCGTCGTACAGTGAAGCAAAATACGCCTGCATCACCATTTGAATGATCGTAACGAATGTGCAGATAATGACCACAAACGCCGGTATCCGGATCTTGTTGGGAATGAAGTTTCGCAGCAGTGAAATAACGACGTTGCTGCCCAGCAGCACGAAGGTCGTCGCCGCGCCCATGCCGATGCCGTTGAT
>CAZWUK010000141.1:0-3016 GCA_964636685.1 uncultured Oscillospiraceae bacterium | reverse complement strand
CAGGGCGTGCTGCTGGAAAGCCGCGCGCAGGCGAAGATCGTTCAAAACGCGGCGCGTTTCCTGACCGGTGAAGCCAAAGCCGGGAGCATTTCCACGACCAGCAACGACAACCGGCGCACCTATAACCAGTCCAGCAATGTGAACCTCTCCGGGAACACCTTCTATGTGCGCGACGAGCAGGATATCAAGTCGCTCGCCATCGAGATTGCCGCGCTCACCAAGCGCCAGCAGCGCGGACGCGGGCTACGGATGGCATAAATAACTTGACTTATCGCGGGCGCGGAGTGATAGATACAACACGCTATCACCGAAGGAGGCTACCTGTATGAATGCGCTGGATACGGATAAGACCTTACGGCATGAGAACTGTTTGCATTGCAGAAATAGCTTCTCTCTGCCAGCCGGTGAACCCTTTGACGATGGGACGGTGTGCAAACATGACCGTTTGGTTTGCATGCTGTCCCATGAGATCGTTTCTGACGACCATTGCTGCGCGAACCACACGAAATAGGAGGAAAAAACCATGTCGCATTTCAACACCCTTGTGTTCTCCCGTACCCTAGAGCAAGTGGATGAACTCCTTGAGCCCTTCAACGAGTGCGTCGAACCCGGCTCGCCGTATGCCGTATTCGAGGAAGATGATGACGCCGATGTGGACAAGACTACCGGGCGCAAGGGCTATTGGCGTAATCCCAACGCCAAATGGGACTGGTACGAGTGGTCGGGCAGATGGCGCGGAACGCTAAAGCTATTGGATGGCAAGCAGGGCGAATTCGCTCCTCTCACCAAATATGACGACCCAGCCCGCAACCGTCCCGGCTATTGTGACCGCGCGCTTGCGGCTGACATCGACTTTTCCCGCGACGAAGATGCGTATCAGCGAGCGCTGCGCCGTTGGGAGGTCATGGTCGAAGGCGCGGAACAGACGCCGGAGGAGAAAGCAAATTTCTTCCTGCGCCTCTACAAGCCGGAATACTATCTCCAACGGTATAACAACAAGGAGTTCTACGCGGAGTTTGAATCCGGCACTGTTCCGTATGCTTATGTCTCGGAGGACGGCGTATGGCATTGCGCGGGGCGCATGGGCTGGTTTGGCTGCGACGATGTAAACTATGAGAACCTGCGAAAGTATGTAGAAGAGTTCAACGAGTACCTTGTGCTTGCTGTACAGCGGGGACTCCTTGTCTCCATGATGGATCTACATATTTAAGGCTGCTCATCTTCCCGCTTGAGCAGCCATTCGACGGTTACGCCCAGCGCCTCGGCCAGAATCGGCACCTCAAAGTCCTGGACAAGCCGATTCTGGCCTTCCAGCCGCGACATGCTGGTCTCGCTGATATCCATGCCCCTACTTTGTAATAGCGCGACCAGATCCTTTTGCTTAATGCGCTTCTCTAACCGTATCTGTACAACCTTTGCGCCAACGATATTCCGCTGGCCAATGGGTACGCTCCTCGGTTTCGACATCATGATCACCTCACTGCCAAAAGTATAGTAGAGGCGATGTTTAGAATACTGCGGAACTCGCAGTATCATAAATTTAGTGCGGAAATCGGAGTAAAACGATGTTGTGGAGATGTGGAGATGCGGTATCCAAGATTCCGTGTGTACGAACCTGACAACCCAAAGAGTCCTGTAAGTTGGACGCGTTTATGTTTGGAGGCGATCAAATGAATGACTGGTTTGAATGGAACGGACAAAAATGCACAGACTATGGCATTCATGTCTCGGAGCAACCGCCCGTGACCCTCGCCTCCGAGCGGGCGACCTTCACCAACGTGCCCGGTCGTCCCGGCAGCCTGACCACGCTGGAGGGCGAGGATGTGTACGACGATCTGCTGCTGACCGCCACCTGTTTTGTTCGGAATCTTGACAATCTGAACGCCATCAGCCGTTGGCTCAAAGGCAGCGGCACGGTCAGGTTCGCCAACCGGCAGGAAGGGCACTATCAGGCGCGGGTGGTCAACCAGATCCCCTTCGATAAGATTCTGCGCGGCAACCCACACCGCTCCTTCGCGGTGAACTTCCGCTGCAAGCCGTTTCTGTATCTGGCCGATACGCCGACATTCACCTTAACCAGCAGCGGGTCGTTCATCACGAACCCCGGCAGCGTTTACTCCGAGCCGATTATCACCGTACAGGGCAGCGGCGATATTACGCTCATCGTTGGCATGACCATCACAGAGATGAGCGGCATCTCCGGCAGTATCACGCTGGATTCTGTTCTTCAGGAAGCCTACAGCGGCTACACTTCCATGAACAGCCTCATGAGCGGCGAGTTTCCACGCTTATTGCCCGGACGGAATGCGATCAGCTGGATGGGTAACGTCAGCCGCGTCACGGTGCAGGCAAATTGGCGGACGCTGTAATTCGGCTCTTTCGGATTTTACGCGAGTACGGTATAATATTGCTGTCGAAAGGCGGTAAAGCGTCATGAGCAAGAACAGCAAGATTTGCCCTAACTGTAGACGAAAGATGAAGCAGCATTTCATTGGCTTGCAGCACTGCAAGTGCGGAATGATCTGGCAAAAGGGAGCGGGCTTTTTTGAACGTTCAACCGATATGGTCTTCTGCTTAAAACGTGTTCATGTCGGGAACAAAGGGAAAACGAAGCAAGTACCTACAATTCGATTCGACGATTGATAAATGATAAGCGACAGCACCATCCGATACGGGTGGTGTTTTTGTCTGCTGCGAAGGAGGTGACCGCCCATGATTTGCGTGTATCCCGCTAACTGCACGGACTTTTCTACCAACGGTTTGGGGTTGGTCGAGCCTCAATCCTGTACCGTTACCGAAATGCTGAACGGTGAGTATGAGCTGACGCTCGTTCATCCCATCGACGACTACGGCAAGTGGGCGCGGCTCACCGAGGGCAATATCCTCCGCGCGCCCGTGCCCGCCGCCATGACCCCGCAGGTGGGGCTGGTGACGCAGCAATACCAGACCACGACCTATGATATCCTCATCTACAAGGTGACGACCAATTCCGGCCCACTGCACCTGCGCTCCGGCA
>CAZWUK010000140.1:0-3118 GCA_964636685.1 uncultured Oscillospiraceae bacterium | reverse complement strand
CCTCGGGCAGCAGACGCGACAGCCAGAGGGACTGGAATTCGGGCAACGAGGCGTAGAGGAGGAGTCCTTCTTCGGCCAGTGGCTTGACGACGAAACGACGTCCGTTCTCGGATACCGGAACTCCCGCCGCGGGCAAGGTTGCCTTCGAGGCGGGCTTTTGCCCCGACGAGGCCGCTTCGGCAGGAGCGGCGGATGCGGCATGCTTGATTCCGAAGCGCTTTTTGGCTGCAGGTTCCGCAGCGGCGGCAGGGGCGCTTCCGGGCGCGCCGGACATCTCGTTCGTCACGGCGTCGGAGGTGCCCTGTGCAAACGCCGACTGGCTCGAGTTGACCGCGAGGGCGGCGTGAGGCGCGAAGAAGCGCTTGGGCACCGCCCAAGTCGGTTGCTTGGGAACGTCGTCCCAGCGCTCGGGCATGTCGCCTTCGGGGGCTGGGATGAATTCGGCCGCGGCGAGGTGCCAGTGTTTTTTCCTGTAGACCAAGCGGACGGCCGGGCATCCTTCCGGGTTGTCGGAAAACAATTCCACGCCGACGATATCAGAGGCGCCTTTGCCCTTGCCGCTCGCGCCAGCCGCACCACCTCCTCCGGGGAGGCGGATTTCAATCGTCTTGTCTTTTGTCAGTTGTAGTTTCACGCTAGGAGTCATTATAGCACAATTCATGCCACTACGACTTGTCGGCAGGCGCCAAATGTTGTATAATACGAACATACAACTATGGGTAAAATACTGATCGTTGATGACGAACCTCGTATTCTCCTGCTGCTGCAGGGATTGCTGAAGACGAATGGTTACGTTGTTGAAACCGCAAGAGACGGGAATGCCGCACTTGAGATCGTCAAGAAGGGTGATGTTGAAATCACCCTGACCGACTTGCGCATGGCGCCCATGGATGGAATGACCCTCTTCCGCGAGATTCATGCGTTGTATCCGGAAATGCCGGTCATTCTCCTGACGGCTTATGCGAGTGTCGATACGGCGATTGAGGCGATGAAGAGCGGAATCTTCGACTTCATCACGAAACCGTTCAAGGTTGATGAAATGGTCGCTTGCATCAAGCGGGCGGAGGCGAGTATCAAGGTGCCCTCCGCGGCGGGCCACAAGTCCTGCGATGGCTCCGTTCACTACCAATTTGACAATCTCATAGCATCTTCTGCCGCGATGAAAGGCATTTGCGACACGATCCGCAAGGTTGCGCCGACGGCTGCCACGGTGCTCATCGATGGAGAAAGCGGCACGGGCAAGGAAGTCATCGCCAAGACGATTCATCAGAACTCGACCCGTGCCAATCGTCCGTGGGTGGCGGTCAATTGCGCGGCAATCCCCGAGAATCTTCTCGAAAGCGAGATGTTCGGGCATGTGAAGGGGAGTTTCACGGGAGCGGTTTCGGATAAGGAAGGACTCTTTGAGACTGCTGACGGCGGCACTCTCTTCCTCGATGAGATTTCCTCGATGCCCCTGATATTGCAGGGAAAATTGCTGCGCGTCTTGCAGGAAAGGGAAATCCGCCGCGTGGGAGGGACCAAGTCCATTCCGGTGGATGTCCGTGTGATTGCGGCGTCAAACGCCAATCTGGAGCTGGCGGTAGTCAACGGAACGTTTCGCAGTGACCTCTACTATCGTTTTGCGGTGATTACCATCGATATTCCGCCGCTGCGCAATCGCTTGGAGGACATCATGCCTTTGGCGAAGCACTTCATCAAGAGGGAGGTCGGTCCCGGCAATCCTCTCCCGGAGATTTCGCCTGACGTCGTCAAGATGCTGGAGTCCTATGGCTGGCCCGGAAACGTTCGCGAGCTTGAAAATGCGATCAAGCATGTCATGACGTTCTACCAGTCCGGTGAAATCACCAAGGACCTTTTCCCCGCCAAGATCGCCGATCACAAGCCTGAAGAAGGTAACTCTTCTGCTGCGGAAGGACCAGAAAGCAGCGCCTCGCTCAAGAGTTTTCTCAAGTCAAAGGAGAAGGAATATATCGAGCAGATCCTCAATGCTACGGGCGGAGACAAGGAAAAGGCCGCTTCGGCGCTTAAAGTTAATCTTTCAACGCTCTATCGCAAGCTTTCTGACGATTAACTGACTTTCGCGTTCGTGCGAAGCTTTTCGCGTAATTGCAAAACAAATTCTGTTTCGTCCACGTTCAAGAGGGGAGTTCGTCTGAGGCATCGGTCAAGCGGAACACAAAAGTCACCCAAAGTCGAATTATGGCACGACAGGTGCTTACAAGTTGTCAAACGACTGGCATGGTGTCGGTCGCAAAACAAACAAAAGAGAACACAACCATGAAAAAGATGCTGAAGGGTTTTACCCTTGTTGAAATCATGATCGTGGTCGCCATCATCGCCATTTTGGCTGCTGTTGCGATCCCGAACTTCATCAAGTACCGCAATGAGTCCCAGAAGAGCTCCTGCATTTCCAACATGAAGCAGCTCCAGACCGCCGGCGAGCAGTGGTGCATGACCCACGAAGCCACGGCAGTGCCCCCGATCTCGGATCTTTGCGGCTCGGATAAGTACGTCAAGACCACGCCAGTGTGCCCCTATGCAAAGGAGTCCTACACGGTCGGGAACGATTCTGGTATCGTCACTGTGACGTGCCCGCAGGCGACGGCCCTCGGACACGTGATTCCGGGAACCGCTGCGGCCACGGCTACTGCTACCGGTGGCTGATAGAGGGTTTCAATTGTTGAGATATTAACAATTGGCAAACGCGACGCCCGGATGGGCGTCGCGTTTTTCTATCTGAGTTGCACATATGAACATGACTAAGCGAAATCTGATTCTTTTGGCGCTCTTGATCGGCATTGTCCAGGTCGTCGGCTATTATCTTTCCGCGATCCTTTCCGGTTCGAGCGGCCTTGTGCCGATTGCGCAGCCCGACACCTTGCTCTACTGTCAGGCGGCCCGCCGCATTGCGGAAGGCGCGCCGTTCTCGTACTCGGCCGGGACCTTGCCTTCGACGGGTACGACTTCCGTTTTGTATCCGTTCGTTCTCGCAATCCCATACGCGCTTGGCGCTACGGGCGATTCGTTGATTTCCGCCGGTTTCTGGCTGAATGGTCTTTTTTATCTGGTCTTCATTCTCGGGTGGGTTCTCGCGGCGGATTGTCTGATGGAGAAC
>CAZWUK010000139.1:0-3140 GCA_964636685.1 uncultured Oscillospiraceae bacterium | reverse complement strand
GGCAGACAGGCACGTTTGAGGGGCGTGTGCGCAAGCGTATGGGTTCAAGTCCCATTTGCCGCACCATTGCGAGTGCCCTTATGGGATTTAAGGACACTCGCTTTTTTGTGTTTTCAATGTGCTGGGGATCATAACTATGAACGGCTGAATCTATACTTCGCCAAATGCACTTTCTAATGATACCCAGTACTCGCGCAAGGTGCGAATAAACTCCAATAAATGAGCGGTGTGACGGGCAATCCGTGAAACGCACTTTACCAGCACGATATCCGTACTGCCGTTTTCAGCAGCCGCCATCACTTCCGACAAGCCTTGGCGGTTAAGCGATAACCCATTGCCGTGCTCCTGCGTTATTCCTGCAATGATATAGCCATGTTCAGCGGCATACCTTCGAAGCTCGTCAACCTGTAGCTGCATAGAAAAGTTGTCTGCGCATGCAATGCGGCAGTAGATCCATACGCGCTTTCTTTTGCACATCGCCATCACCTATACCGCTTCCTGCACGGCCGCATAGCTGACGGCAACGCCCTTGCGTGTTTGCATGGTAACTTCCGGCGCTGGCAACGACGGCATTTCCGGGATGGCCAGAGAACCGACGCAGTTGTAGTGAATCGTTAGCCTTTGCACATACACACCGTCCACCTTCTGCGCCTGATACACCTCAATACGCTCAATCAATTCATTCAACATCCGGGGCGTGAGCTTTTTGGCACGGGTATACTTCTGAACGGTGGAGATGAACATATCCGTTGTCATGGCGCTATCTCCGCTTTTATCCAATACGGTACGAATTTCCTTCATCCTTGCCTGCACCTCGATCTGCTCATCCTCATACCGCTGCGACATGCGCCGAAAGCGGTCGTCATTGATCTTGCCCGAAACATTGTCCTCGTACAGATGCTCGAACAGTACGTCCAACTCCCTATCGCGGACAACAAATGCTTGCAGCTCTTTCTTTTTTAGCTGCCTTTCCTGTTCAATCGTTTGCCGGGATTGTCCCATAACGGCTTCGACAAAGGCGGATTCATACTTGCTGGCAAACCGTGTCAAGCGGCGAATCTCGCCCAATACGACTTGTTCCAAGAAATCAACTCGAATGTAGTGCGTGGAGGGGCAAGTACCGCGATTGTTACGATTGGAGCAGTTAAAGTATTTGATTTCGTGATTGCCCTGGTTAAAATGGTAATTCAGGTTGCTCCCGCAATCCGCACAGACCAATAAGCCGGAAAACATATTTTGTTCGCCCTCCTTTGGCTTGCGCTTTCGTGTCTTGCCACGCTTTTGCTGCACCTTTTCCCAAGAAGCCCTGTCAATGATTGGGTCATGTACATCCTTAAAGACCATCCAATTCTCAGGCGCATTGTCAATCCGTTTTTTGTTCTTGTAGGATTTTGAATAGGTCTTGAAATTGATAACGTCGCCGCAATACTCCTGCGTGGTCAAAATGTTCAAAATCGTGGAACTGTTCCAACGGTACGGATCAGTGCAGGGTTTCTTACCCGGTCGTCGGACGCCGATGCTTTCCCAATAATGTATGGGAGACAGGATTCGTTCCTTAGTAAGCGCAGCCGCAATCTGTTCTGACCCCATGCCCTCCAACGTCATCTCGAAGATCATGCGGACTGTACGCGCCGCCGCCTCATCAATCACCCAACGCTTTGTATCATTCGGGTCTGTGCGGTACCCATATGGAGGCCGTCCCAACGGCTCTCCGGCAGCGCCCTTGATCTTGTTGCTGATGCGCCGTTTTTTGCTGATGTCTCTTGCATACCATTCGTTAAACAAATTGCGGATAGGGTTTAGGTCGTTGTCCCCGTTGTTGCTGTCCACGTTGTCCGACACGGCCACCAGCCGGATGTTATGCTCAAGGAAGAACTCCTCGGTCAGCTTGCCGACCTCAATGTAGTTACGCCCCAATCGGGACAGGTCTTTGACGAATACCGCGCTGGCATGATTCTTTTCAAGTTCCTCCATCATGGCGTTGAATCCGGGACGGTTCATGGTAACGCCGGATACGCCGTCGTCGCAGAATACCTCAAGGTTGGTGTACCCGTATTCTTTCGCCACCTTCGTCAGTAGTTTCTTTTGCCCAGCGTTCGTACCCGCCGCCCTTACCCGCTTGCAGCTTGGCCTGAATATCCACCAGCAGATTACCCGCTCCTGCACAGGCGTGGGGATGGTTTTCTTCTGCGGGGTATGCGCCCGGTCGCCGGAGATGACGGTGCGGATTTCATCCTCCGCATAGCCGCTGCCGAGGGAACGCAGCCGAATGAATCTGTCCATGCCATCCGCACGAAACGCAGTATGCTTGCCCTGCTTTACCGCATATCCGGCGGCAGTCATTTCCGCAAGGAACGCATCAAAGGAGCGAGGCTTTTTTGTAAGGGCGGCGTCGATAGCCTGCCGCAAAAGATCGCGCCGGCTCGGCTCTTTGTTATCGCCCAGCCACTTGCCGTAGCTCATGCCGTGGCGCTTGGGCTGTTCCACAATGGACAGACGATGCTCCAAACAAATGGTATCGTTTAAACGCCGGACGGCGGCGGTACTGCCCCAAAAATTGCGAAACTTTTTTGAGCAATCTAGCGCCGTGGAGTTGTAAATGATGTGGTTATGGACATGCGCCTTATCCACATGGGTGGCAACGATGAATGCATGCCTGCCCTTCGTCCAACGCATGGCAAGCTCATAGCCGATGCGGTTTGCCTCCTCCGGCGAAACCTCCCCCGGCCGAAAGGATTGCCGAAGCTGATAGGCCAGCACATCCCGAGCCTGCGTTCGCCCTGTCTGCTCCCGGTACTGACGCTTGCTCAACAGAAATTCTGCGTCCACGGTGGCCGGGTCACATTCGTAAGCAGACACCAATTCGCCACCATCGGTCTTGGCGGGATTCATGGCGTAATCGGTGCGGTCAGAGAGCGATTGGGCAATGGTTTTAGCGGTTCTATTTGCTGTGCGTCTTTTGAACAACACAATACGATTTCTGAAGGAGGGCAGATTATGAACAGACTGGAAGTAAACGAAGGGCGAATCGGGCATTACGGACGCAAGTTGCTGGCATACATGAAGGAGTACAACCAAGACCTGTATACGGAATTGCTTTTCTCCGGCGGTTTGGAGGGCTGGCTTGCCGAACAGAACGA
>CAZWUK010000138.1:0-3166 GCA_964636685.1 uncultured Oscillospiraceae bacterium | reverse complement strand
ACTTCCGGCCTCTTGAACCCCATTCAAGCACGCTACCAAACTGCGCCACACCCAGACGAAAGAACCTTTGATATCGTAGCACCGGAACAAGAAAAAGTCAAGCGGGGAACGTTAATTATTTGGATAATAAATCAAATCGATAGAGACGGCATCGACGCATCCCATCTCGATACAATTCGGTATCCGGCGGGAGCTCGACGATTTCCAGCAGCTTCCCCCCAAGACGCTCGCAGGTGCGATAAGAGGGCGCGTTATTTTCTTCACAGGAGATGATAACGTACGGCATGCCGTGCTGCGCGGCCAGCTTGAACAAAAGGCGGCAAGCTTTTTCTGCGTAACGATGTCCGCGGTACGGCGCGTCGATCGCGTAGCCGATGTTTCCGCCAAAATACGTACCGCGCACGTAGCCGATCCGAAGATCGCATACGCCGATTTGATCGCCGCCGGGAAGACAGACCGCGAATTGATAGGCGGGCACATAACCGGTTTTTTCATTCGCGGAGGAAACACCCAGGAGCCGGAGCAGCAGCTCGTTATCCGACAGATCGGAAAGAATAAAGTGATCGGTGCGCAAAACCGGATCCTGAACGTCGGCATAATCCTTGCAGACGTCGATCCACGCGCTGGCCTGTGCATAGCGAAACAGCTCGTCGCAGGTGAGCTCGATGGCGCTGTTGCTGCTTCCGCACGCAGGGAATACCGTGAAAAAGCGCCGCAGTGAAATATCGAGAAAGACGTCGATTCCGGGCGCAATATCAAACGGACAAACGCCGCCCACGCCGTATCCGACGGTACGCTCCACTTCGTCGGAGGGCAACATGCGCGCCTTGCAGCCAAAGTAATCGCGGTACTTTCGATTGTCAACGCGCGCGTCCCCTGCGGCAAGCAGCAGCACCGTGCCGTTGTCAGTGGAAAACGAGAGCGTTTTAGCAATGCGCATCGGAGCGACGGCGAGTGTCGCCGCGGCCTCTTCTACGGTAGCGGAGGAGGTGGAAAACTCCAGAACGCGTCCCTCCATGCCATATTTGGAGAAGTAGGAGCGAACCTTTTCAATCGACATTCGGCGCCTCCTGCTGTGTTCTTTCATGCGGTGGCAGCGCGTATTCTTTTGCGTAGGCGCCGACCTCCTGCAAAAAGATCTTGCTTGCGGGCGATTTGACGACGCCGAGATACCGGTGCATGTCGAAGGCGTCATGCTTCGATTCGATCAGGCATGCGGCGATATTGGAACAATGGTCGGAGATTCTCTCCAGATTCGTCAAAAGATCCGACAGCACAAATCCGAGCTGGATCGTACAGTCGCCGCTTTGCAGCCGTTCGATATGGCGGCTTCGAATCTCTGTGCGAAGATCGTCGATGACCTCCTCCAGCGGTTCGACCAGCTTTGCCTTTTCAGCGTCCTCTGATGAAAAAGCATCCAAAGCAAGCGTGACAATTCGATGGACGGCGGAAAGAAACACGGAAAGCTCGGCCACGGCTTCCGAGGAAAAGGAAAGATTTTTATCGTGCATTTCCTGCGCCACCTCCGTCAGATTTACCGCGTGGTCGCCCAGCCTTTCCAGATCGCCGATCGCATGGAGCAGCTCGCTGACGCGCCGGCTGTCATCGGGCAGCATCTTTTCGCCGGAGAGACGCACAAGATAGGTTCCAAGCGCGTCCTCATAATGATCCAGCCGATCTTCAGCTGCCAGAATCAGATCGATCTTTTTCGCATCGTACTGCGAAAACAGCGTCAGGGCGCTTTCAATCATATCGCGTGATACGGCAACCATTTCGGCGGCGACCGTATAGCTTTGCTCAACCGCAAACGACGGCACGCTGAAGAAACGCTCGTCCAGACGGCTGATGGCGCCCGGCGCATGCTTGTCCCGTACGGTCAGCGTGGCAAGATCGCACAATCCCTTCGAGAAAGGGAACAGCGTCGCCGTTGCGATCAGGTTGAAGGCTGTGTGGATTACGGCGATGTAGGCAGGATTTAGCGGCTGATCGATGAACGAAAAACGGAAGATCGCGTTTGCAATATAGAACAGCGCAAGCACAAGGAGGCTGCCGATGATATTAAAATACAGATGGATCATCGCGGTGCGCTTTGCGTTGTTGCTGGCGCCGATACAGGAGAGGAGCGCCGTGACGCAGGTACCGATGTTTTGCCCGAGAATGATGGGAATGCCCGCGCCAAAGGTGATTGCGCCGGTCAGGGAAAGCGCCTGCAAGATACCGACGGCGGCGGAGGAGCTTTGGATGACTGCGGTGATGAGAAATCCGGCAAGAAGCCCGAGAATGGGATTTTGAAACGTGAGCATGATCTTCGAGAAAGCGGGGAGCTGGGAGAGCGGCGATACGGCGTCCGCCATGGCGGACATGCCGAACATCAATATGGCAAAAGAGCAAAGGATACCGCCGATGTTCTTTCTGCGATCCCGCTTGGAAAACAAAATCATGCCGATGCCGACAATGGCGAGAATCGGAGAAAAGGAGGTAGGCTTGAGCAGCTGAATCACAACCGAATCGCCGGCAATTCCCATCAGGCTCAGAATCCAAGCCGTGACGGTGGTGCCGATGTTGGCGCCCATGATAATGCCGGTGGATTGTTGCAGCGTCATGATGCCGGAATTGACAAAACCGACCGTCATCACGGTGGTGGCGGAGGAGCTTTGAATGAGCGCGGTCACTCCGATGCCGAGAAAAAGCGCCCGAAACGGGCTTTTTGTAGCATTTTCAAGCGTTCGCTCCAAGGCGCCGCCGGAAAACTGTTCCAAACCGGTACTGAGGCTGTGCATGCCGTATAGTGTTAACGCAAGTCCACCCAACAGGGCGAGTACTGAAAAAATATCCATTTCAAAATCCTCCCCAATATATCATATATTAAGCATAGTTTGCGCGACTTGTAAAGCCTTTTTTCAGCATTGCTCAATTTTCATGCCGCCACACACAAAACGCATGACGATTGTCGAAAGTATTCTTGCGGAAGATGCCGCTCGGGTGGTATACTGTATCTGTATAAATATGGATCAATAGGCAATCGGATTGCCGCCAAAAGATAAGGAGGATATCCATTTATGCAGTATTCCCGTGATGTGGAAGAAATGGTCTGCGTCAAAAAGGGCGCAGCGCATGAGCCCGCTCCGATCCCCGAAGAGGGCAAGTGGGTTAAAGCAAAGCAGAT
>CAZWUK010000137.1:0-3261 GCA_964636685.1 uncultured Oscillospiraceae bacterium | reverse complement strand
ATTGTTAAAGCTGAATTTGATACATTAACTGCAAACGAATACTCATTTACAACAAAGCAATCTTCTTTCCAAAATTTTGCATGGTCTCCAAATATGCTCACTGGTATACTGCATAATGTATCCAACTTGTAAAATTTATCTGTGTTAATGATGCCTGCCTCTTCAAATGCCTCTCTTTTTGCTGCCTGTATATAAGTTTCATCATCTTCGCCACCACCGGCAATAAACTGCCATACATTCATATCAGCTCTATGAAAAACTCCAAACTTAACCTTATTGTTTTCTATAATATAGGGTAATACTAAAACTTGAAAACATGCTCTTGGCATAACTATCCTCCATCTTTTCACTTTTCATTCTTCACTTTTCACTATTTTGCTATACGCGCAAAATATAAATAATCCAACCCATCGTTAGTATAACAAACATAGATGCTTGCCACAACAACAAAAGCCTTACTCCTACAAGACGCGTCCCGAACGGTTAATCTTTGATAGAGCTCCAGATTGCTCAAAAAGCAAGGCGGCAGGCATGAAAATCAATCATGACTGTCGCCTTTGAAGGCATCTTTGTTAGATCAAAGCTCCCCCTGCGGAAGCTTTTTCAGCTTGTTTTCAGACGGAATGCCTTGTGCTATGCGCGCAGCATTGCGCCTTCTTTTTCGAGTGCCGCGATGATGGCCTCCATCGCGCCCTTGATCTCCGCATCCGAAAGCGTATGGTCGTCGGCGCGCAGGGTGAAGTTTAGCGCGCAGCTTTTCTTTCCCGTGAGAATGCCCGCGCCGCAGTAAACGTCAAACAACGTTGCGTTTTCCACGATCACATCGGTCTTGGCAGACTCGATCACCTTGCAAAGCCGTGCCGCTTCTTCGTTTTTGTCCACCGTGACCGCGACGTCACGCAGAACGACGGGGAAACGGGGGAGTGCACGGAACTTCTTTGTTTCGACGCGGTTTTTCAAGATCGCGGCAAAGGACAGCTCTGCCATATAAATATCGGCGTCAACGCCAAAGGACTTTGCAACCGCAGGATGCACCTTGCCAAATTCGCCGATGCAGTCGCCGTTTGCACAAAGCAGCTCTGCCGCGTTGCCGGGCTGGAAGTAGGCGGCCGTACTGCGACGGCAGGAGAGTCCGTAAAGTCCGATCCGATCCAGCAGATCCTCCAGAATGCCCTTGACCGAGAAGAAGTCCGCGCCATTGCCAAACACGACAAGACCGATCATCTTGCGCTCCTCGGGCAGTGTTTCATTGTTGTCAAAGTGGACGTTGCCGACTTCAAAGAAGCGTCCGTGCTCGGTACGGCGGTTGATGTTCAGTGCGGCGGCGTTCAGCATACCGGCATAGAGCGTGGTACGCATGAGACTCTGATCCTCACCGAAGGGATTGAGGATTTTGACGGCCTGCCGCTTTTCGCTGTCGGCAGGGAGACGCAGCGCATCCAGCGCGGAAGGGCCCGTGAAATTGTAATTGTACATTTCATAAGCGCCAAGCCCTGCCAGCGTGTCCTTGATGCGGTCTTCCAGTACAAATTCCGGTGCGATTTGACCGCGGAAGGTGTCGCCGCGCATCAGCGTTGGCGCGATCTTGTAGTAGCCGTAAATACGCGCGATCTCTTCGGCGATATCCCAGTCCGCTTCGACGCCGCTCTCAATATCGGTGCGATAGTGCGGCACGGTAATATCCAACGTGTCCAGGATCGCTCTTGCCGGAATGCAGATTGTTCCCAGCATGCTTGCCATTTCGTGACCGGAAAGATCAAGGCTGAGGAGCTTATTGATGTGGGAAACGCTCACCTTGACCTTGCGATCCGCTATATCGGTATTGCATACATCGATGGTCTGCCCGACCACAGTACCCGCGCCAAGCTCCTCTACAAGCTCGATGGCGCGATCCAGCGCAAGCTTTGCGTTGACAGCTTCCACACCCTTGATAAAGCGCGCGGCGGCGTCGGTGACGTTCTTGAGCTTTCTTGCGGTCGAGCGGATATTGCTGCCCTTGAAGACCGCGGCTTCAAACAGCACGGTCTGCGTGTTTTCCGTGATTTCGGAGTTTTCTCCACCCATGACGCCGGCGATGCCAACACCCTTTGTCGTATCGGCGATGAGCAGCATATCGGGAGAAACGTCGTGCACCTTGGAATCAAGCGTAGTGACCTTCTCGTTTTCTCTGGCGTTGCGCACAACGATGTGCCCGCCGTCGATGCAGGACAGATCAAACGCGTGCATCGGATGACCGTATTCGACCATGACGTAGTTTGTAATGTCTACGATATTGTTGATGGGACGAAGACCCACGCTGCGGAGCTTCTTTTGCATCCAAGCCGGTGACGGCGCGATTTTGATGTCACGCACGACACGCGCGGTGTAGCGCGGGCACAATTCCGTATTTTCCACGGTCACGGCGGCATAGGCTTTTTCATCGCCCGATCCCTTGACCTGCTTGATTGCGGGTTCGAGGAACGTCTGTCCCAGTGCGGCGGCGGCTTCGCGGATCATGCCGAGGACGCTGGCGCAGTCGGGGCGGTTGGGGGTCAATTCAATGTTGAAGACCACATCATCCATGCCCAGTGCCTGCGCAATCGGCTGACCGAGCAGATGATCCTCCCGCAACAGCAGAATGCCGTTGGTTTCGGCACCCGGATAATCGGCCTCGGAAAGCCCCAGCTCTTTGCCGGAGCAGAGCATACCGTAGCTGTCTACGCCGCGCATATTGACGGGCTCCATGATATGCCCGCCGATGCAGGCGCCCACAAGCGCGACGGGAACCAGCGCGCCCTCGGTCACGTTTTGCGCGCCGGTCACAATGGTGAGAACCTGCGCGCCGACGTCCACTTGACAGATCCAGAGCTTGTCGGCGTTTTCGTGATGCGTGATGGCGACGACTTTGCCGACGACCACACCCTCTGTGCCGGGCAGCTCCGGATCGACGGAGGCCATTTCAAACCCGCGCCACATCAGCTTTTCAACGAACTCGTCTATGGGCTCGTCGAAATCTACATATTCTTTGAGCCAGTTCAGCGGTAGTTTCATATTTTTGTTCCTCCTTTATCAGAACTGTTTGAGGAAGCGCGCATCGTTCTCATACTCGAGGCGGATGTCCGTTACGCCATACTTGAGGTTTGCTACGCGGTCAACGCCGATGCCAAAGGCGAGGGCAGTCCATTCATGCGGGTCCAGCCCGCAATTTTCCAATTCATGCGGATTGGTGATGCCGCAGCCGAGGATCTCGATCCAGCCGGTGCCTTTGCAGACGCGGCAGCC
>CAZWUK010000136.1:0-3299 GCA_964636685.1 uncultured Oscillospiraceae bacterium | reverse complement strand
CGGGAGTTTAACACCCTCATCCCCATCAAAGCCAATAGAGGCTTTATTTTTTCGTCAATTTCATAAGAATTGTATTGCACAATGTTGATTAATGTGATATAATAAAACGATTATAAATTCAGGGGGTGACAGGCATGCGGCTACAAGTATCAAAATCCAAGAACTCCGCTTCCCTGTACGTCGTAAAATCGACTTGGGAAAACAAAGTCCATTCATCAAAAGTCGTCGAAAAGCTGGGAACATATGATGAACTGCTTCATAAGCTTAATGGCCGAGACCCCTACGAGTGGGCAAAGGAATACGTCGCGGAGCTAAACCGTAAGGAAAAGGAAGGCGTGGAACCACCCGTATCTGCCAAATACTTCCCAACAAAGCAGATAGCGAAAGACCAACAGCATACCTTTCAGGGCGGTTATTTATTTCTGCAAAAGCTGTATTACGAATTGGGGCTTCACCATATCTGCAATCAAATTAGTCACAAGCACGCCTTTACGTTTGACCTCAACAGTATCCTGTCGAGGCTGCTATATACACGTATTCTTTTTCCGGGTTCTAAGCGCTCGGCTTTCGAGCTGTCCAAGGGTTTCATAGAGCAGCCTAATTTTGACTTGCACCAGATCTATCGGGCGCTAGATGTATTGGACGCGGAATCCGAACTGATTCAGTCCGAACTATATAAAAACAGCTTGAAGCTATCCAAGCGCAATACCCAAGTGCTGTACTATGACTGCACGAACTATTTCTTTGAAATAGAGCAGGAGGCGGGGCTCAAGCAATACGGTGTTTCCAAGGAGCATCGACCAAGCCCTATCGTGCAAATGGGCTTATTTATGGATGGGAACGGCATTCCCCTTGCCTATACGATGAACCCAGGAAATACCAACGAGCAAATCACGCTGAAACCTTTGGAAAAGCGAATTCTCTCCGACTTTCAGCTTTCTCAATTTGTTGTGTGCACAGACGCAGGTTTAGCCAGCCAAGCCAACCGCCAATACAACGCCATGGGCGAGCGCTCCTTCATTGTGACTCAGTCTATCAAGCAATTAACAAAGCCGCTTCAAGAATGGGCATTGGAAACAGTCGGCTGGCATTTAGCCGGAGATGCTCACAGCTATAACTTAACGCAGATCGACGAGCAAAAGCATAGGGACAGTACTTTCTACAAAGAACAATGGGTCGCCCTGAACGGCATGAAGCAGCGGATGATCGTCAGTTATTCCATCTCCTACCGCAACTACCAACGCAGCGTTCGGGAACGGCAGGTCAACCGTGCTGTTCAGGCGATTAACAATGGCGGTGGCAAGCTGTCCAAGGTCAATCAAAACGATTATAAGCGCTTCGTTTCTCAAACCCACTGCACCAAGGAAGGCGAGGTATCGGAGAAAACGCTTTTTCATCTAAATCATGAAGCGATTCAGCGTGAAGAGGCTTTTGACGGTTTCTATGCTGTCTGTACGACGTTGGAAGACGATATTGCTTCAATTCTAAGAGCTAACAAACGGCGCTGGGAGATCGAGGAATGCTTTCGTATTATGAAAAGCGAGTTCAAGGCAAGGCCGGTCTATGTCAGTCTCGACCAACGCATCAAAGCCCATTTCCTGACCTGCTTTTTGTCACTCGTGATCTACCGTTATCTAGAAAGACGCATGGACAACAAATTTACCTGCGAGGATATGATCTCTCAGCTTCGGGATATGCGCTTTCTTTTGCTTAAAGGCTGTGGCTATGTCCCCGCCTACACGCGCACCAACTTTACTGACGCTCTTCATGAGGCTTTCGGCTTTCGTACGGACTATGAGATTGTCACGAATCAATCCCTTCAATCAATTTTGCGACGTTCTCGTTCCAAATAATATTACTCAATTTCTCGTAAACAAAAAGCGCTGCATCCGTTGCTGTGCAACACGTTCGGCGCTTTTTGTGTTAAAGAAGGGATTATATTGCTACACCGATTAAACATTGCAGTTGTTATGCAGCATATCGGGTGTAGGGAGCTGCGAAAAACGAGCTGATTTTTTCAGGATGCATTTGCACTTTTTTCAGATGTGAACGCACATTGTGTTCCAGTTCTTTGTCGCTTCTAGGGCTGGACAATTTGCTCACGCCACGTTTGAGGTCACTATTGAGTAACTCATCGGGATTGTATTCTGGGGCATAGGGTGGCAAATAGAACACTTCAATTCTTTCTTTGTTTTTATCTAACCACACCGTGACCTTCTTTGCATGATGCACTCGTAGATTATCCAAAATGAGAAAGACTTTCTTTTCAAAATCATATGTTAGTCTACGCATAAAGTCAATCAGCTTGTCTGCGTTCATATTGTCGCGATAAAGGATAAAGCGTAATTTGCCTCTTTTGGATACAGCGGAGAGCATGTTGATTTTCATGCGTTTTGATTCGGTGTAGACAATAGGCGTCTTTCCCTTTGGCGCATATCCGCGCAGGCAGGTCGCTTCGTTTTGTAGACCTGTTTCATCGCCAAAGAAGATCTCTGCATCTTCAGCCTTGGCACGCTCCGAAATGCCCGGAAACTCATTTTCAAGCCACACTTGTATCTTCTGCTCGTCCTGCTGATAGGCTCTTTTCACAGGGCGTTGCACAGAAAAACCCCAACGCGCCAGATAGTATCCCAGCGTTGAAAGCGGCATATGAATCTTGTATTTCTCCAAAATCATGGCGCTGATGTTGCTTCGTGTCCACATACATTCCTTAAAACGCAGTTGTTCAGGCGTTTTATCCACGATGATTCCTTGAATTTCCTTTTCCTGATCGGGTGTAAGCGTTCGTTTGTCCCCTTGCCTACGACCTCTGGTTTTGGGCTTTATGGATGCAATTCCACCCTGTGCATACGAACTTTTCGTGTAGTATACATGCCGCACACTCACATCCATTATTTCCGCCACTTCCGCTGCTTTCTTACCAGCTTTCAACAGGCGGATGATGCTCTTGCGCAATTGGTACTGCTCTTGTTGCCCCATATGTTTGGCATTACCTCGTAATTCATCTTCCACCTTCTTATTATAGCAGATTTCGTCTGTAGTGTGAAGTGTTTATTCGGTATATCAATACCTTTGCGACTGAAATTAGGGCGTTCCTCTCGCCATTTGTCCATTTGGATAGATGGCGCTTTTTGTTGACCCTATTATACGGTGTTGCCTTAGTACGTCATGCGCTATACTTTTCTCGTATCAAGGAAGGAGGAAAGCACATGACGTTTCTTGTTGTACTTATAGGAATGATGGCTTTTGCGTTGCTGCTTTACTATGTGTATATTTTGATGAAGGGAGATCATCAGGCA
>CAZWUK010000135.1:381-3394 GCA_964636685.1 uncultured Oscillospiraceae bacterium | reverse complement strand
TGAACCCCAAGGTGGGTAACACATGCAGGGTTTTAATTTGGGTTGAAGATAAATCGCTGTACATCAATTCCACTGTAACTGGCAAGCTCAAAAACCAACCCGAATTTAATAGGGCTTTTCCAGCCACATATCGTGTTTTAAACATATAATTCCACCTCAGCTCTACACCTACCTGGAAAATCTGATAAATATCATACACCGTTTGAACTTGGTTAGTATAAGAACCCAAGTCATCAGATATCAAGCGATAATTGGCGCCATACACGGAATGCATCCCTGCTGTCAAGCGCATCGTCCAAGTTGGCGCCACCGCTTTTTCATAATAATACCCGACATAGCCGGACAAACTGTATCTATCAATAATGAAAGGCACATTTTTTGTCTTATACGGAATAGCGCTCACTTCAATGCCCTGAATAGATTGCACTTTCATATTTATTGAATCTATTGGCTCGAATGAAATTTCTTTTTGAGCAAACAGGGCGGAATACATCCGCAAAACCGTACAATTCAGACATACAGAAACAAGGAAAATTCGGATAAACGAGAAAAAATACGTTGACAGACACGCGCAACTGTGCTAGAAAGGAATTTTGTTAATTGTTTACGCAAACAATTAACTAATCAATTAAACAAATGATTAACTAATCGCAGTTTTGCTTTTTACATGGAAATTCAACCCATTCAGAGTTATCAAAGCGCATGCTTACATGCAGCTGTTCACGAAAAAATTTCTTAACGCAAAAATACCCGGGAGACCGGTATTTCATCAAAATAAGGAGGACAATCACACATGAAAAAGGGATCCATTATTACTCGCATCGTAGCATTGGTTCTGCTTGTGGCATTCCTGATGGTAGGTTGCGCGCCCTCGACCGGCACGCCGACGGACACAACGAGCGGCCAGAATACCACAGGTACCGCAACGGAAGGCACGACCGGCGCTGAAGAAACCGACATGAGCAAGGTGTATACGCCTTACGTCGGCGCGCTGTTCTCTCTGCCGTACTTTATCGACCACCGCGTCGGCCTGGAGCTTGGCGGCAAGTTCTACGGCACAAAGACCGCGGTGCTGGGACCCAGCGAATATGACATGAGCGCGCTCACCAGCGCCCTCGAGCAGCAGATCGCACTGAACCCCACGGCAATCTTCGTTTCCGCGTTTGAGGACACCATCTCTCCCGCCATCGATAAAGCGGTGGATGCAGGCATCCCGGTGTTCACGATCGATATGGATACCGTGAACAGCAAGCGCCAGGTATTCATCGGCGGCGACACGTATGATTACGGCCGCGTCCATGCCAGAACGCTGGCAGAAGCACTTGGCGGCAAGGGCGACGTCCTGCTCCAATGGAACCAGGGTCAAAACAGCCAGGATCAGCGCGCACAGGGCTTCATGGATGAAATCGCGAAGTATCCTGACATCAAGATCGTTCAGAAGGTCGGTTCCGAAACCGATACCTCCCGTGATGCAGACGCTTTTAAGGCGGCCCTGCAGGCCAACCCCTCCATCGTCGGTATCTCCACGCTGGTTTCCACGGGCGCTGTGGCAGCGGCCACCGCAGTCCGCGAGCTGGGTCTGACCGGCAAGGTCATGATCGTTGGCGACTCAAAGGATGACGCCACGCTGAAGCTGATCGAGGACGGCGAGGTGTACGCTACCGTCGCCATCAAGACCAACACCGAGAACTGGTACGCCACCATGCTGGCAGACGGTCTTGTCCGCAAGAACGTCACCATCTCCACCGATGACGAGGCCGCCGGCATCAACGCGCTGCCCACCTTCATCGACATCGGCACCTTCGCCATCACCAAGGACATGGCAAAGTACTTCTATCAACCGTCCGATCCGTTCGATTACTCCGGCTTCGAAGTAACAGAACCCGATCCGTCCGATACCTATTACTGCATCGGCGCACTGCTGAGCCTGCCCTACTTCCTCGATCACAAGATCGGCTTTGAGGCCGCTTGCGCAGAGCTGGGCGTCACCGGCAAGTTCATTGGGCCGCTCGATTACGACATGACCGCAGAAGCGCAGATGATCGAAGAAGCCACTGCACAGAACCCCAAGGGCATTCTGGTCATGGCATTTGAAGATACGCTGGCGCCGGCCATCAACAAGGCAAAGGCTGCCGGTATCCCTGTCATCACGATTGACATGGATACCATCGACAGCGAGCGCGACTTCTTCATCGGCGGCGACACCGTGGAATACGGCCGCATCCATGCAAGAACGCTGGCGGAAGCCATCGGCGGCAAGGGCGAGATCCTGCTCCAGTGGAACCAGGGCCAGAACAGCCAGGACCAGCGCGCGAAGGGCTTCATGGAAGAAATCGCCAACTATCCTGACATCAAGGTCGTGCAGAACGTCGGTTCTGAAACGGATACCTCCCGCGATGCGGACGCCTTCAAGGCAGCATTGCAGGCCAACCCCAACATCACCGCAATCTCCACCATGGTCTCCACGGGCGCTGTGGCAGCAGCCACCGCAGTCCGCGAGCTGGGTCTGACCGGTAAAGTCACCATCATCGGCGACTCCAAGGACGATGCCACGCTGAAGCTGGTCGAGGACGGCGAGGTCTATGCGACCGTAGCCATCAAGACCCGCATCGAGCCGTACATCGCCATGAAGATGCTGTATTTGATGCACTACACCAACATGAGCATCTCCACCGAAGACGAAGCCACCGGCATGAGCGTGCTCCCGAACCGCGTAGACATCGGTACGTTCGTTATCTATCAGGATACGGCACAGTACTTCTACATGGGCTAAGCATCAACAGTGTCAATGGAGTGGGGGCGTTTGCCCCCACCCCATATCCCTGTTTATGACAACCTGACCACAGCAACGCCGATACCGCCGGATCCCGGCTCCGGGACGGCTGTATGGAGGAAAAGAAATGGAAGAAGTAAAGGCAAAGGGAAAACTGCTGGAAGCCAAAGGCGTGTGTAAGGCATTCTATGGCAATACCGTGCTGGATCACATCGACTTTGACTTGGGTTATGGCGAGGT
>CAZWUK010000135.1:0-371 GCA_964636685.1 uncultured Oscillospiraceae bacterium | reverse complement strand
AACTAAAAGGAAAAATTTCCGTTTTTGCAGGGCCGTCGGGTGTGGGCAAAAGCACACTGGTCAAGATCCTGACCGGCGTATACCAGATGGACGAGGGTTCCATTAAAATTGAAGGCAAGGACGCGGTTCTTGACAGCATACAAAGCGCAAACGCCAGCGGCATTTCACTGGTGTTTCAAGAGCTTTCTCTGGCATTGAATATGACGGTGGCGGACAATATTTTCGTCGGAAATCTGCCCACCGATGCGATCAATATCGTTAAGAAAAAAGAACTGTATGCAAAGACCCAGAAGCTTCTTGACGAATTTAACGTGGATATTAAGCCTTGGGATAAGGTCGGGGATCTGACCATCGGCAAGCGCCAGATTGTG
>CAZWUK010000134.1:0-3401 GCA_964636685.1 uncultured Oscillospiraceae bacterium | reverse complement strand
CGAATACTTTTTTGAAAACTATGCGGTTACGGAGGATGAAAAGAATGCTGCACAATAAGAAAACCGTCCGAAAGAACAAAGCGCTGCGCAAAAACCAGCGCGACGATAAACGTGCGAATCGCTTAAGGATACTCGAACGGCAAAGCATACTCAAGCGGAACATCGGGAAGGTGGTCAAGCTGTCTTCGGAACTGCCGGTCGGAGAGCCTTGCTCGGAATGCATGGCAAAAGCGAAAGGCGTGAATGCCGCGGAACTGCTGACTTTGCTCGAAACGGTAAAGCTGACCGGCAACAGCGGCAGCGGCTTTCCGACAGCCGAGAAAATCAAAACCTTCCTTGCTTCCGAAGCGACGAAAAAGTATATTCTCATCAACGGAGCCGAGTGCGAGCCGGGACTTTTGAACGACGCGTGGCTGATGCGAATCAGAATGAAGGAGATTTACGGCGGCGCAGAGATTCTAGCGCGAGCGCTGAAACCCGACAGGATGCTCCTTGCCACGCGCGGCTCAAGCAAATACAAGATTCAAGCGGATAGTACGATCCTGGAAGCTGTTAGGCTCCCATACCGTTACCCGATGGGCGAGGAGCACATTCTCATCGCGCAGGCGCTTGGCGTCAAGCTGGACGTAAGCGAGATTCCCGCCGAGAAGGGAATCCTTGTGCTGAATGTGCAGACGGTTTTTCAGATCCATCGGATTGTCAACGGCGGCTATGACGGTGGTCGATTCGTCACGCTTGCCAACCTGAGAACCGGCGAGGGGCGAGTAGCCTATGTGCATCCCAATACCGAGATCTCCGAGCTTCTGGTAAAAACCTTCGACGAGCAAAACGCAAGCTGTTATGCGGGCGGCGGCATGATGCGCGCAAAAAAAGCAGACATCAACGATGTATTTGACAACACAACTTCCTTTGCGGCAATCGTTGACGAATTGGCGCTTCCCAAAGAAAATCCCTGTAGAAAATGCGGTGGCTGCACGAAAAAATGTCCGATGGGCGTGTCGGTGAGAGACATTGTTCTTGCGCGTCAGGATCATCCTCATGCGGACATTTCCGGGTTTGGCGCAGATCAATGCATGCAATGCGGAACCTGCGGATACTATTGCCCAGCAGGAAAAAACCCGCTTGAATACATTTTGGATGGAGAAATATCATGAATGAATTGATTTTATCGTGTCCATCGTTTGAAAATGGAGGATGGATGCCCAATCGGCACAGCGCTTTCTATGAGAATATCTCCCCAGAAATCATCATAGAAGGACTGGACGGCTGCACCGTGACGCTTGCGGTCACGCTGGATGATATGGGGCATCCAATCACGCCGGGATTTAATCACTGGATCGCGTGGAATATCCCGGCTGTGCAAAGGATCCCAGAAAACATCCCGAAGAGTACGATGGTGGAAATGCCGCTGCATGTCGAGCAGGGAATCGCCTACGGCAAGCATTGCTATAAAGGCCCGAAGCCACCATTTAACTGGAAGCACGAATATCTGATCACTGTTTATGCGCTGGATGCCAAACTCAGCATAAGCCCTGATTCGGATAAAGCCGCCGTCCTAAAGGCGATGGAGGGGCATATGCTGCAAAAAGGTGTGCTGACAGCAACGTATCAAAGGAGACGTCAAAGTGAAGTATGATATTGAACTCATCAGCGACAAGCCGGAGCTGATTGACGGCGGAGCCGGTTGGTTTCACGAAAAATGGGGCGTCCCGGAGGAAGCATACCGCGAAAGCATGGGAGAAAGCCTGAAACACGAATCTACTGTGCCGCAATGGGCTGTCGCGGTAGCGGAAGGCAGGATCATCGGCGGCTTGGGCGTTATCGAGAACGACTTCCACGATCGAAAAGACCTTTCGCCGAACGTTTGTGCCGTTTACGTTGAGGAAGCCTTCCGAAATCGTGGAATCGCCGGGAAGCTGCTCGATTTTATCTGCCGCGATATGGCGAAACGCGGAATTGGAACCTTGTACTTGATTACCGATCACACGTCGTTTTACGAAAGATACGGCTGGCAATTCCATTGCATGGCGCAGGGGGACGGAGAAGCGGAATTGAGTCGTCTATATGTCCATATGCAGTCTGGAAAAGATAAGTAAATGCGGCAGATAGAACACCTGCCGCATTTCAACTGAGAATTCTACGTCTGTCGCCTTAATAGTAGGAGCGTATTCTCCTGACGACAATCACTGGGCGTCCGTGCGGCAAACGTTCCCGGCAATGCTCACGATGCCGCCGTCTTCCATGTACATGCACAGATCGGCCTCGTCCGTCTCTCCGGTTTGGATCACGGCGAAGGTGCGCGTGTAATCTGGGCTGTCGGTGTTGTGATCGACCCATGTGCCGTCGTTGATGTATATCTTTCCGCTCTCAAGCGTCTCGAAATCGGGTATGTGCGTGTGCCCGAATACCACGATCTCGATGTCGCTTAACGGGTTTTCGAGATACTGCGTCTTCGCTTGATTGAAGAAATATTGCCAGTCCAGCGCGCCTAAAACGGACGTAATGAAATCCGACTTGACCGCGACCTCGTTCAGCGTCTGCCGCTCGTCCCATGTGCGCTGCAAATTTCTGAACAGCACGGGCGCGGAGATCGTTCCGTCCGCTTGAAGAGCGGGATAGAAGTCCAGGAAGGTGTAGCTTGCGTCAAAACCCGCGATGCGCACGTCGAATATCGGCTCGTCGGGCGCTTCCTCGGGCGTCATGCGCGCCGCGACGGTTTCCAGCATCTTGTAGTAGGCATACGCGCCCATTTGATCGATGTCGCTGGCGTCCGGCACGATTTCGACCGCGGGCAGGTTTTTCTCCACCTGCGGACGTCCCTGAATGACCCAGCTGGCGGCGTAGCGCGCATAGAAATACCCAGCGGGCAGTATGGTTTCATCGTTTCCGCAAAGCTCGGCGTTGGTGAGCGTGTCCGGCGCGGAGAACACGTCGTATCTATGACCGTGCTCGATGGCGATCTCCTGCCGGTCGCCGGTTACGTAGGTTCCCAGCCCGCGAACGTCCCTAGCCTGCAGGATGCCGGGCAACGCTTCCGTAAGAACGCCCGATTCCAGCAGCAGGTCGTGATTGCCGGGAACATAGGTGAGCTTCACGCCCGCCGCCATGACGCCCTGAAACGCCGTCATGACGTCCTGATTGTTTGCGATCACGTCCCGGTAGAATTGCGCGCTGTCTTGGTAGGCGGGATAGGAAAGCGGCAGATACCACTCGTCGAGGAAGTCTCCCGTGATCACCAGCTCGCGCACGTCGCCCGTAACCGCCAGCCGGTTCAGAAACGATATCAAGTATTCCTTGTTGGAAACGGTCTCGGAGAACGAGTCGTCGATCCCCAAGTGAATGTCGCTGATGACGATGATCTTGTCCCGGCTTTCTCCCGATTCCCACAGCGGCTGCGATTC
>CAZWUK010000133.1:0-3408 GCA_964636685.1 uncultured Oscillospiraceae bacterium | reverse complement strand
CGTCGGTTGCAGCGATGATCCTGACCACGGAGAGCCTCGTGGCAGACATCCCCGCACCCGCTCCGGCAGCACCTGCCATGGGCGGCGCACCGGACATGTATTGATCTAAGCAGCAACCTTTCTTCAATTAGATCGATAAAAGCGAACAAGGAGCCATCCGTATCTTGCGGATGGCTCCTGCTATTGCCCAGAGTCTGTTTCCGTCTGCCACGACTATGGAAGCAGCGCGTTTTTTGTCAACGTTTGACCGAGCATACCTGTTCCAAATTTATCCTGCCGCATCAATTTGGACGTTAATATTCGTCAGCGCAAAAACACGGTTTCATTTGCATAACGCCCAGCATGCCGTGGAATCCGGAAAGCGCCTGCACCAGTTTTCCGGCTGAAAGATGAAAATCCGGTTTTCGGTCGGTCGGCGTGCCTGTGCCGTCAAAAACGCCGCAGTTATCCTTTATGATCGGATCATATACAGCAAACACAAGGCTTTTATCATCGACAACGGTGGACAGGAGCGTCTGTACATCTGCGCAACCCATTACGTTTTGCACTTGAAGCGCACCTTCGACCTCTGCGTCAGCCGGCACCTTGACGCGCGTTCCGGCGGGGAGACGGGAGAGCAGCGCATTGTAGGCATCTGCGTCGATTGCCAGCGCTTCGGTGCATTCCCAACCTGCTTCGTCAGGCGTCAGCATCGCGTAACCCGTGGTTGCTCCATCTGCGTCAACCGTCAGAAAGCTTCCGTTGTCTGCGATGCAGTCGTCGATTTTTTGCTGCATTTTTTCGAGCGTGCGTACGACGCAGCCGGAGTATTCTGCTGTAGCAGCATTGTAACAGGCAAGCAGCGCTTGTGCATCGGCATCTTGGGAAAGAATGGATGCCTGCGACCCCGTTGCGGTGCAGTATTTTGCACTGGTGCAGGGTAAATGCCCGAGAGAACGATATACGGCGGGGTCAACCGGTTTATCAAAGACCAGTGGAATCTCGAGTTCTTTGCAAAGCTTCAGCATGGCGGCCATTACCTGGTGCATGTAGCCGCGCCGCTCAAAGCCCGGACGCGTGGAAACGCCAGAGAGCATCATCGCCGGCAGTTCTTTGCCGCGGAGACGCAGAATCATCTTGGAACCGAGCATACAGCTGACAATCTGTCCGTCCTTTTCCAGACAAACGGATGTCTCCGGCCGGTAACGGTTTTCAAAGTACCAATCGGTGAAGGAGTCGGAATCGGAAAAAAGCATCTTCCAAAGTTCTTTTACCTCCTGCTTATCAGAGACTGTCAGCGTGCGAATGCGTTCCATCAGATGATATACCTACCTTTCTTTTCCGGTATGGCGTTAAGCTCCTTGCGCTTTTCGTCAAAACCGTGTTTTCCGAGCAGTGCATAGGTTGCGTTTTTGCCTTCCTCAACACCCGGCTGATTGAAGGCGTCGATTGCCAGCAATTCTCCAGCAAATGCGGTTGCAACCTCCAAAAGATAGAGGAGTTCGCCAACGGTGAACGCGTTGACCTCCGGCAATGCGATGGTGTGGCTCATATGACCACTCTTCATAACCGCGTATTCGGTCGCCTTTTCTTCAGCGGCAAGCAGCTCGTTTTGCGTATGACCGGAGAGGAAGGAGACGTCCGGAACATCGGCGTAGCCGTGGGAGATTTCCGTGGTTTTCCGAAACTTTTCAACAGTAAGGAACGTGATTACCTTGTCAAAAGGCCCTTCGGTATACAGCTGTACCTGCGAATGCTGATCCGTGACGCCCAGCGCTTTCACGGGCGTCTGCCCGGCGTAAACGATATTTCCGGCAAGATCCGTTCGCTTCCCTAGGGATTCCGCCCAAAGCTGCGCATACCAGTCGGACATATACTTGAGCGAATCGGCATACGGCATCATAACGCTGATGTTGCAGCCTTTTTGCATGGCGATGTACTGCATGGTCGCAATCAGATACGCAGGATTTTTCCACAGCTCGGGTATGGAGCAAAGCTCGTCCATATATGCCGCACCGGCAAGCAGCATGCGAATATCAATGCCGCAAACCGCAGCAGCGAGAAGTCCAACCGGGCAAAGCTCGGAAAAACGTCCGCCAACGCCATTGGGAATGTAGAACGTGGTCAGTCCCTCCGCTTTTGCAATTTTGATAAGGTTGCCCTTGCTTTCATCAGTTGTTGCAATCAGATGCGAGGAGATGTCGTTTCCCAGCCTGTCGTGCAGCAGCTTGGATATGATGAGCAACTGCGACATGGTTTCCGAGGTGCCGCCGGATTTGCTAATGACGTTGAACGCGGTTTTTTCGATGTCTATCACATCCAGCAACGCCGCCATGCGCTCCGGGTCAATATTGTCTTCTACAAAAAGGCGCGGCCCATTCCGCTTTTCTGCGGGCAGATCGTTGTAGTGGAGATGATTGAGCGCCTGCTGCACGGCAATCGGGCCGAGCGCGCTGCCGCCAATGCCGAGAACGACGAAATTTTCGAACTTACCCCGTACCTCATCGGCCACAGCTTCAATCTTTTCAACGACAGCCGATTGGTTATGCGGCAGTTCGCGCCATTTCATATGCGCGCGCTTCTGTGGCATCGCTGCAATTGCGGCGATGACCTTTTCAGAAACGGCATGAAAATCGGATTCCGAGATCCCCTTTTCGCCAAGCGCATCGCACATCATGTTGTTGAAGTCGATCCGAAGCCGCATGGAGTCTTTCCAGCCGGCGTCAAAATAATTCGACATTATTGTGTCCTCCAAATTTTGTTCAATTTATTCTATCACGGATGATCGCACAAGTGAATACATAGGATGTATCATGAAAGCAAAAACATTTCTTTTTCTTTTAATTCTCTGTCTCGCCGGATTGATCTGGTGGCAGTGGAAAGCCGGGGCGTTCTCCGTACCGTATTCCGAGAGCGCCCGAGAAACCGCAGCGGCGATAACGCCAGGAACGACGGAGATAGCGGAGACGGCGGAAACGGTGACAGGAACGATTCGCGTCACGGTGCTGGACGGCGTAACGGAGCTGCCGCTGCCGGGAGCCGCAGTTGTGATTCCGGAGCTTGGAAAGCATTTTCTTGCAAATGCGCAGGGCGTAACGGAAAAGATCGAAGTTGCAGCTGCGCGCGATATGCGGTTCGATGGTATCCAGAAGAAAGACTGGGGAGAAGTGACGCTGCTGATCTATTGCGACGGGTATATACCGTTTGCTTTGTTTTATACACAGGTCTGTGAGAATGCCGATCGTAACGGCCCTACGGTCTATCTTTTTCCGGAGGATGGGAGCATGGAAGGGCAGAGCTTTACGGTGGTCGAGTCACCCGAAGAAGAATGGGCGAAGGCCTTGATTCAAGCCAATCAACCGTGAAAAAAGCAATCAAAAAGGGGCTGTAGCAAAAGGAAAAGCTACAGTCCCGCTTTTGTATAGGCGG
>CAZWUK010000132.1:0-3450 GCA_964636685.1 uncultured Oscillospiraceae bacterium | reverse complement strand
GAGCCGTGAGTGAAATGCAACACCGCGGGCTGACTGCAAGAGGCTGTCAGCTTGCGGCGTTTTACGTCTGATGACAGTCGGAGCCACGTTTGATATAATAAAAATAATCCAGAACAGAGAGGAGCGCCGCCGAATGGAACGCCTTATTTTCCACGTGGACGTCAACAGTGCCTACCTGTCGTGGGAAGCCGCCCGGCGCGTGGCGGAAGGCGGCGAGGACCTTCGGCTGATTCCCTCCGCTATCGGCGGCGACCGGGAAAAACGCACCGGCGTTATCCTCGCAAAATCCATCCCCGCTAAAAAATATGGCGTGCAGACAGGCGAGCCGGTAGCGATGGCGCTGCGCAAGTGTCCCGCGCTGTTCCTTGCCAAGCCGGATTTCCGTTTATACGATCAGAATTCCAAAGCCTTTATGGATATCTGCCGCAAGTACGCGCCGGTGGAGCAGTATTCCATTGACGAATGCTTCCTCGACATGAGCGGGACAGGCCGGTTGTACCTCGATCCCCTCGCCATTGCCGCGACCATCAAGGATGAAATCCGGGACACGCTGGGCTTTACGGTCAACATCGGCATTGCCTCGAATAAACTGCTTGCCAAGATGGCCAGCGATTTTGAGAAGCCGGACAAAGTGCATACGCTCTTTGCATCAGAAATGCCGGAAAAACTCTGGCCGCTGCCGGTTGGCGAACTGTTTACCGTTGGCCATGCCACGGCGGAACGGCTGGAAAAAGCCATGATCCTCACCATAGGCGATCTGGCAGCCGCCGACCTGAAACGGGTGCAATCCATTGTGGGCGTCAAACTTGGACAGCAAATCCATGCGTATGCGGGTGGAATCGACCCATCGCCCGTCCTATCCGAAGCCGAGGACGCAAAGGGCTACAGCATCTCCACAACCCTGGAAAAGGATGTGAAGACCGCCGCGCAGGCGCAGCGGGTGCTATTGACGCTGGCCGACGGCGTGGCGTCACGGATGCGGGCGGACGGCGCAAAAGCTGCTTGCGTCGCGGTTACGATTCGCGGGAACGATTTTAAGGATAAATCCCACCAGAAAAAGTTGGCGGAGTCAACGGACATTACGGATGAGATTTACACGGTTTCCAAAGTGCTCTTTACGGAATTATGGGATCAGCGAACGCCGCTTCGGCTGTTGGGCATTTCTCTAACAGGTCTCACCCGGGGCGGATATGAGCAGCAATCCCTATTCCCGGATGCGACCAGGGAGAAAGCGCGAAAGCTGGATCGGGCGGTGGACGGTATCCGAAATAAGTTTGGTACGGACACCATTACGCGAGGCGCCGCGTATCAATTCGATAACCAGGTAGGCAGGAAATACAAGGCGCAGATGGAAAACCGGCGGGGCAGAAACGATGAATAAGAAAAGCAATGCTTGCGAGACTGGCGTAAAAGGATGTAACCCATGCAGCTTGGCTTGACCATTCCGCTGCAGCGCTATCTGCGGATCAAAACACTGGAATATGGCAAGCCGCTGGACCGGCGGTACTGTTGGGATTTGCATGGAATCACGTTGCAGGGCAGGCGCAGCCTGCTGGCCGTACATTGCGAAACACGCTATACATTCGTGCTGTTCGATCCGTCGCCTGCCGATTGGAGCGATTTGACCGGCGCGTTTCTGCTGGGTCTGCGGCAAAGCCTGCTGGCGGCGGGCATTTCCCAAGAGCGGATAAAAGCGCACCTGGATTGCGCCGGGCTTCCTGAGATGACCAAGACGCATGGCCGCCGGGAAGTCGCTTTTCTCAACCGGGCGTGGGAGGACGTGATGGCGCTGGACTACGCGGTGAATGAAGCGGAGATGTTTCAGCCACTGCTGGATTGCGCGGTGAACCGGATTCCGTGCCGGTGCGCGGGAAAAACGAAAGTTGAAAAGGAACTCAAATTGCCTATTGATAGGATAAGGGAACTCCTGTAATATGACGGCATTCTGTGAACGCATGTCTTATCTTTCGCCATGCAGTCCAAAGCTGTGGTATAATCGCCATAACACCGAGGATGAAAGGAGTGGAAGCCTATGCGGGAGCTATGGCTCATGTGCCGCGACGAGCGGATTGCGCGAATCGTTGACAATCGAATTGAGATCGATAACCCGGCATTGCTGCCGCTCCAGCTTGCCCGTACAGCTGATTTCGACGGCTGGTTGTCCATGCGCGCCGTTGATAGCCACCGCACCAATTCGCGTTTGCTCAAGAAGGCGCTGCGGCTGGAAAAGAAGGACGATATCAGCACGGCGCTGCACTTTAACGCCGCTACCATTACGGATGCCTATTGGGTCAAGCCGCCAGACAGCGAACTGACATATGAGGACGTTCGGTTCAAGACGAACCAATTTGACATGCTGGCCCTTTGCGGCGATGCGGATGCGTTCAACCAGCATCCGAGCCGGACGCCGGAGCTGACCAATACGGGCAGCTTTGAGAAGTGCTGGCGGCTGATCGACGGCACATGGTGGATGTACAAATCGGAAAACGCCCTGGAGCGATTCTCCGAATTGTTTGCCTATCAGCTGGCAAAGAAGCTGCACATCCCTGCCGCCATCTACGAACTGGACGGGCCGTATGTGCGTAGCCGCGATTTTACGGACAGCGCCTCCTTCAATTTTGAATCGGCATACGGAATCATTGGAGAGGATGCGGACGAACGCTCCATCTACGACAAGCTCATGCGGCTTGACGAGCGGGTCGCCAAAGCGTTTGTGCAAATGTCGTTCTTCGACGCCTTGTTATTCAATATGGACCGGCACGAGCAGAACTACGGCGTATTGCGCGATGTGGCGACCGGTGAAATTCTTGGCATGGCGCCGCTGTTCGACCACAACATCGCGCTGATCTCCCGCGGGTATCCAAGGAATCTGACACGCGCCAACGACCGGTTGATCCATGACTTTGCTGTGCTTGTGAAGGAACGGGATACGGGTTTCGTCCTGCCGCGCTTAACGCGGGACGCCGTGCGCTCCGCGCTCGCTTTAACGCAAATGCAGCCGCCGGCGGATGAAGCGCTGGCGGAATCGCCGGAGAAGTTTGTTGTGGATTTCATTATGAACGGATATCGGCAGATACAGAAACTTTGCCCGGAATTGCCGTTGCAAAAATCAGTTCCTCGGCATAAAACGCATGAGCGGTAAAGCATTAAGCAGCGGTTGAAATCTGATCGCCCATGGCTGGATGAACCCACCGAAAAATAGGAGCGTTCCTAACTGAATGATTGGATAAAACCGTGCATCTGTTTTGTCAACACATCGCAAAACAAAACGGATGCCAACCGGCATCCGTTTTGTTTTGCTCCTCCCAATTTGGTTGGACTCGAAGCCGCGTAAAGAAAACACCGCAGTGCGGTGTTTTTAGCGGCCGGGGAGCGACAGGAGCGGCCGCGCGCGCAGCGCGGAGCGCAAGCAAGCAGCGGATGGAGCGGAGAGTCCAACAGGGGGAGCCA
>CAZWUK010000131.1:0-3530 GCA_964636685.1 uncultured Oscillospiraceae bacterium | reverse complement strand
TGTGAGCAACCAATCGCCGGCCAGTTTCTTGGCCTCATAATCGTCGGCGGGCATTACCGCGGGCTGAGACTGTTCCTGCGTTGCCGACGGCGCTCCAGCCGGGGCATCCAATGCGGAGAGATCTATTCTTTCCTCCTTGTCCGCACCCGTGTGGAAGATCGTTCCGCTCTCAGGCAAAGCCGCAGTTTTGGGCAGGGCGAATTCAAATGTCACTCGGGCGGCATAGCCCGGCGCATCGTCCACAGCGATAAAGCTGATATTGCTGGTGGCAAGGGTGCTGCCGTCCATGTCCAGCTTCATGTCAATGAGGCTCGTGTAATTGCTGCCGGATATAGCGATGGGCGCAATCCCCTCCTTTTGCACGAAGCAAAGGCCATAGCCGATCTTGGTATCCGTGTCATACTCCGGCAAGGTTACCCATTTTTCAAGAGCATAGGTCTCATCCCCCAGCTGGAAATCGTCGCCCGCCGCTAAAGCCGGCACATTTTGATAAGGCGATCCTTCTTTGCCTGCGGCTGGCGCCTTGGCGCAGGCGGTCAGTGCAGCGATAAGCGTGATGATGAGTAATACCGCTGATATCCGTTTCATACTCGTTCCTCCTTATGCTCTTTCTGAAAACACCGTTGGAAACTGCGCTGTTCTATTAAAGGAGAGAATGCTTTTAATTTCTACGATGGTATCTGAATCCGCTATATACAAGTCACTCTTATAACCATCAATAGTTTTCTCTCGAAAAACGCTATTTCTTGATCCAAGAAATGCAAACATCCTTCTTCTCAGATTATTCTCAATTGTTACGTTCGAGCTTGATAAATTCAAGGGTACGTAGCTTTGCCTATATCTAAATGCATAGACAGAATACTTTGTCCGAGCGTTTTTCTTCTTAATCGGTCGAAGAATAACCTGCCTATTTGATAGTTCAACAAAGTTGCTGAGCCGACATGATGACGGCATATAACAGATGGTGTCAGTTCCATCAACATTTATTGTACACAAGAAGCGGTTTTTAATTTCATTTTTAAACATACCGTATTTGATTTCTGAGTCTGACATTGTCTGTTCGCCTTCTTTCATCACAGGCTTACTGGGGAAAATATCCGAACCAATTTGATCAAGCCCCAGAATCTCAACTGAACTGCACCGATTTCAATAGAATGAAGTAGCATTTTGAAATCATAGGTATCCTTATATAAAAGATGGGTTTCTCAAAGAAAGTCAGCTATCTGTAGGGCGCCGTTTTCTTGAATTTGTTTTCCCATGTCCTCAAGCCCCCAAATGATTAGATTTCGGAAATAGGCTCGAGGCGTTTCAGTATTGTATAAACACCGGATAACATTTTCCCAACTTCCGTCAGCGTCAAACGAACTATAGCCATGCATACGATTCAGTTCATTGAATTTATTGGTTCCGTGGAGGCAAAGCTCGTCGAGAAGCTTGTTGAGTTGCTGCTGCGGAATGCTCGAAATAATATGATATTTCACCTTTACCTTCTGTCCGTGTGGCCTAATTTCCGTTATACGGCCAAAGTAGGCATTTTGTTCCTCATCAGTAGAGCCGTATTTATGATTTTCATGCATAAACAATGCTGGAAAGGTTTTAATGATTTCTCGATCTTCTTCATTAAGATAGACAAAGCGGTCCCGGATTGCTTCGTCTGTGTAACTGCGTTCCAAAGCTCTGTCATCATCGACAAGAAAGCTTCCAGTATAAGTTTCATCAAAGTTCACATCATTCCCGACAACAAATAGACAATAAAACTCTTTTGATAGTGCGTTGTTTGCTCTTTTAATAGCACCGTTGGTCAGTCTCTCTGCTACAGGAAGGACAATCTGGATATTTGCGTTTAGAGTATCAACGTGTCCTGCTTGAATACCATTTTCACCGGTCTGTGTAAAAGCCATAGATGGCTTTTCTCCGTTTATGAGGGCGGTATTGTTCGGAGCTTGAACCCGGAGTTTATTGTTTTCCATACTGCAACCCCGCTTATTTTCTGTTGATATTCAGCGTACCAACGCTTCCTATCTGAATACCGTTGTTTCCAAACTGTTGGAAGATAGCTTGATTTGTTACCATTTCCCTCGGTTGATCATCGTCAGTCTCGTCCTTATTTGTTTCAAAAGACTCAACAAATTCCGCTTCAATGGCATCCGCGGTGCTCTCCTCGGCATCTTCAATCGCTTCCGGATCTTCAGAGACTGTATCCGTGCCAGCTTCAACTGAAATCGAGCGAATAAAAAAGACGTCCAGAGATCTATTATAATCTCTTCGTCCACCACCAGTTGATGGGCAAATGAAATCTATGGTTTCAGCACCCACCAAATTACCTTCTTTACGGGTAACCGCATAATGCCATACACCAAGTAGAAACGGCTGCAGGTCGTATTCAGTCATTTCAAGAAGCGCTGCCTTTGTCACTGGCTGGCCGTTACGAAGAACATAAAACAGCGTATCCGACGCAATTGATGTGTCCATCTTGATTAAAGTCAGCAGGCGTTTTACCAGATTCACATGCTTCGCCGTGCTGCCAGTATCTATGAATGCGGCTACTGCTTTGCTCATTTGGGCGAGAGATCCAGCGTAGTTTTCAGCAATGTTCTTTGTAAAAGCAGCCTTTGAATCTGTATCGTAAAACGGAAAAATGCTGCCACCTTCGTTCTTGCAGAGCTTGTATTCGGATGTGTTTCCTTTAATTGTTCTTGAGTGATACGAAAAGATGCTCGGCCAATCATTAACCATGACTCGCGCCAAAGCAAACAGGGCGATAGGTCCGGCAAGGGGCTCTGCTTCGCCGGAGTAGTATTCATTTGCACTCAGCAGCGGCTTCCTCGATTTGAGGAAAAGCGAAAAAAACGTCCCTCCGCATAGCCGCAAATCAGCCTTATTTGTCATAGATTTTCACCTTTTTTCGTAATAGCCTACTTGCCGTACTCAGATGTACTCAGCCTACTATGGCTGGTGTACTCGGCTTACCATTTCATCGACCTTGTGGAAAACCCACGAGGTCGTTTTTTATTTCCGGATAGCAGAATAGGCAGGATCAGATTGCCACATCAAATCCTACCAAACACCGCTAAATCATTATATCACACTTTAACACGAAACACAATGGCAGAAGTGTGAATTTGGTAACCGGCGCAAAAAACCTCCTCGCGGGCCCGCAAATACGAGCCAAGAGGAGGAAAATCAATGCAAACCCAAGACAAGCAACGCAAAATCTACATCCGCAACACCAAACAGTGGGTGCCGGTAACTGAGGAAGTATATCGCGAATACTACCGCCCCATCTGGCGCTTACAGAAGGAAGCGCAAAAGAACGGTCAGTGCGTATGTCCCAAGTCCAAGCTCTGGGTCTGCGACGGTGACTGTGCCACCTGCGAATATCGTGCAGCCGGTAACACAGTATCGCTCGATGCTCCGATGCAAAACGCAGACGGTGAGGAGTTCAGCCTCATAGATACCATTGAGGACCCGGGCGGCAGCTTTGCCGATGTCCTTGTGGACAGGCTTCTGCTTGAACAGCTTCTCGATGA
>CAZWUK010000130.1:0-3544 GCA_964636685.1 uncultured Oscillospiraceae bacterium | reverse complement strand
GGCATTGAAAACGTCATCCGCGTGCTGGACGATATTGATACGGGTCATTTTCCGATGCTGGACTTTGTTGAGCTCAACGCCTGTCCCGGCGGGTGCGTGGGCGGCGTGGCAACGGTGGAAAACCCATATATTGCCCGCGTGCGGCTTCTGACGCTGCGCAGATATCTGCCGGTATCGCAAAACCGTCTGGAAAACGATCAGGAGGATCCGGATCACATCCCGCCGGAGATTACCTTCGGCTCGGAGCTGCAATACCGCCCGGTATCGAAGCTGTCGGAGAATATGCGCGTCGCCATGCGCATGATGTCCGATATCGAGAAGATCTGCAAGGAGCTTCCTTCCCTCGACTGCGGATCCTGCGGCGCGCCGACCTGCCGCGCCTTTGCCGAGGATATCGTCAAGGGCGAAAGCAAGTCGGATGAGTGCATCGTGCACATGCGCGAGCGCATTCATGAATTTTTGCAGCAATATGGGGGTGACGAATGATGACGGTCGCCGAATTGCAGCAAGCGCTAGGGCTGACGGCCTTTTGCCTTGCGGACGGCAGCAGAGAGGTCACGGGCGGCTATGCCGGAGATCTTCTGAGCTGGGTGATGGGACGTGCCTCACAGGATGAAGCATGGGTCACGATCATGTCCAACCCCAATATCGTCGCGGTGGCAACCTTGACGGACGTTGCCTGCGTGATTCTGTCCGAGGGCGTTGCACCGGACGCGGGCATCGCCGAAACGGCACGTCAGCGCGGTATCAATCTGCTGGGCAGCGAGCTGGCAACCTTCCCGCTCTGCACCCGGATTGCGGCGCTCCTATGAAGTACAGCTGCGATCTGCATCTGCATTCGTGCCTGTCTCCCTGCGGAGACGACGACATGACGCCGAACAATATCGCCGGCATGGCGGTGTTGAACGGGCTGGAGATCGTGGCGCTCACCGACCACAACAGCTGCAAAAACTGTCCCGCTTTTTTTACGGCCTGCAAACGGCAGGGGCTTGTGCCGATCCCCGGCATGGAGCTGACGACGGCGGAGGACATCCACCTCGTGTGCCTGTTTGAAACCCTGGAAGCGGCGATGGAATTTGACCGAGAGATACAGTCGCACCGGCTGGGCGTGAAAAACCGACCGGAGATATTCGGAAACCAGCTGATTCTGGATGGCGACGATCTGCCGATCGGAACAGAGGATGCGCTGCTCATCAACGCAACCGATCTCGCGATCGAAGCGGCAGCAAGGCTTGCGCGCGCCTTTGGCGCTGCGGTATTTCCGGCGCATGTGGATCGGGAGGCGAACGGATTGCTCGCGATTCTTGGCGCAATGCCGGAGGAACCCCGCTTTTCTGCCGTGGAGTTTCACGATGGGCAAAACATCGCGCCCTACACGGCACGGTTTGAGGGACTGTCCGGAAAACGGACGGTGGTATCCTCCGACGCGCACAATCTCTGGAGCATACAGGAGGCGGGGCAAATGTGCTTTGATCTCAACGTAGAGCCATATTCCGGTCAGGGCGTCCGATCTGCCGTGATCGCGCTGCTTCGAGCGGAGACGGGAGAGAAACTGCCGTGAAGGAACTGTCGCTGAACATTCTGGATATTGCGCAAAATTCCGTGAAAGCGGGCGCCGCGCATATCACGATCACCGTAGAGGATGCGCAGGAGCAGCGCGTTATTTCCGTACAGGATGACGGCTGCGGCATGAGTCCGGAATTCCTTGCCAGGGTATCCGATCCGTTTACGACCACAAGAACCACCCGCCCCGTTGGCATGGGCATTCCGCTTTTCAAGCTGGCGGCCGAACAAACCGGCGGAGGCGTGACGATCGAATCCCGTCAGGACGCGGGGGACGGCGTACATGGAACGGTCATTACGGCGCGCTTTTATAGGGAACACATGGACTGCCCGCCGCTGGGAGATCTGGCCTCCACGATGGTGACGCTCATTCAAGGCAATCCCACGCTTTCCATCACGCTGCAGCTTTCCATCGCCGGACGGCACAAAACGCTTTCCACCGATGAAATGCGGCAGATGCTTGGCGAGGAGGTATCCCTGTCCGAGCCTGCGGTGCTGGTATGGGCAGCCGATTTTATCAACGAGCCGGACGACGCCGGCGAACCGTAATTTTCCAACCGTATGACGGGGAAACCCGAGACTGATATAAAATTTGAATGACGAAAGGATGAAAAAAGCATGAAATCATTAGAAGAACTCGCCGCGATTCGAGAGAAGATGAAGGGGAAGGTTTCTCTGCGCGAAGGTACGAACGACATTCGTATTGTCGTCGGTATGGCAACCTGCGGTATTGCTGCGGGCGCGCGTCCCGTTCTGAACGCCTTTGTGGAGGAGGTCGAAAAACAGGGACTTTCCGAGAAGGCGACCGTCACCCAGACCGGCTGCATCGGCATCTGCCGTTTTGAGCCCGTCGTGGAGGTTTTTGAGAGCGGCAAAGAAAAGGTGACTTATGTCAAAATGACCGCCGACAAAGCAAAGCGCGTTGTGGCTGAGCATATTAAGAGCGGCAAGCCCGTCGTCGAATATACCATCGGCGAAGAGCAGAAATAACGGGAGGTAAAGCATGATTCGTTCACATGTATTGATTTGCGGCGGCACCGGCTGTACGTCTTCCGGCAGCCCGGCAATCCGCGAGCACCTTGAAAAAGAGCTCAAGGCCAAGGGGCTGGAGGAGGAGATCAAGGTCGTTCAGACCGGCTGCTTCGGCCTTTGCGCACTGGGCCCCATCATGATCGTCTATCCGGAGGGCACGTTCTACAGCCGTGTCACGGAAGCCGACGTCACCGAGATCGTCGAAGAGCATCTGCTCAAGGGCCGTCCGGTGCAGCGCCTGATCTACAACGAACCCGCTCCGGGTCACGAAAAGCATACCGTGACCTCGTTGTCCGATACCGGCTTCTATAAAACGCAAAAGCGTGTTGCGCTGCGCAACTGCGGCGTCATCAATCCGGAAAACATCGACGAATACATCGCCGTTGACGGTTATCAAGCGCTTGGCAAGGCGCTGACCGAAATGACGCCGCAGGAGGTCATCGACCTGATGAAAGCCTCCGGTCTTCGCGGACGCGGCGGCGCGGGCTTCCCGACGGGCATGAAGTGGCAGTTTGCCGCAAACAATCACGTACCCGTCAAGTATGTGGTCTGCAACGCCGACGAAGGCGACCCCGGCGCGTTCATGGATCGCTCCGTTCTGGAAGGCGATCCGCACGCCGTACTGGAAGCAATGACCATCGCCGGCTATGCCATCGGCGCGACCCACGGCTACATCTATGTCCGTGCAGAATACCCCATCGCGGTCAAACGCTTGCAGATTGCCATCGATCAGGCGCGCGAATACGGCCTGCTGGGCGACAACATCTTTGACTCGGGCTTCAATTTCAATATTGATATCCGTCTTGGCGCCGGCGCGTTTGTGTGCGGCGAAGAAACCGCGCTGATGACCTCCATCGAGGGCAACCGCGGCGAGCCCCGGCCCAAGCCGCCGTTCCCGGCCAACAAGGGACTGTTTGGCGTACCGACCATCATCAACAACGTCGAGACG
>CAZWUK010000129.1:0-3627 GCA_964636685.1 uncultured Oscillospiraceae bacterium | reverse complement strand
AGTTTTTGCCTTCCCATGCAAATAATACCTCAAATTATTCCATCATCGTAGAAGGTATTGGTTTTAAAAGCGGCTTTGGATACGGATTTAAGTTTGTTAACATTCTTGATAGTTTTTCCTCAAGAATAGGTAATGTAGAAATAAAAGAATTAAAAAATAAAATAAAGAGAAATAAAGGGAATTTTCAAGCTAATATTTTAACATCTGAAGAAATAAAAGAATATAAGTGTCGAGATATTTATTGTTTACTACAACACCTAAATGGAGTGAGAGTTGTTGGTAAAAAGGTTTTTATTCGTTCTTCTTTTTCCTTTAATTCTGGGTCATCTCCTTTAATAATTATCAACGGTATTCCTGGTTCATTGGAGATGATTGATAATGTAGATTTAATAAAAAAAATAGTTGTTGAAAAGGATGGAAATATTTATGGCGTGAGAGGCTCTAATGGAGTTATTGAAATAGTAACTAAATAGTTTACTAAGTGTATGTTTACTGAATGCGGATGCCGAAAAGCAAATAGAGTAGGCACAACGTTTAAATTACTTGTTATGAAAAAATTAACAAAACAAGAACTATCTACTTTAAAAGGTGGATATGAATGCTTTATGTATTCTGAATGCACTTTGCCTAAAGGATTGGGATGTTATGTTTCTTATGGATGTACATCTGGCGAAAGTGGTAATCCTGGATATTCTGGCGGTGGTGGCGGTGGAAATTCTGGCGGTGGCGGTGGATCATACACTCCTCCTGGTAGTTAATTTATTTATTATACTTAGGGATGTCTTTTAAGGCATTCCTAAGTATTAAATGAAATAATGATTTTAAATTTATTCCCTCTTTAACAATAATCTAATATTAACATATGAAAATTATTTTTGATATTTTTCCTGCATTTGGGCATCAGCATTCATCCTATAAATTAGCTAAATTACTTCAAGATGAAGGGCATTATATTTGTTATCTAGGAGAATATAAGTATTTTCACGATTTACCTCCTTTTTTTAGCCGTCGTTATATAAATCCACATATTTTTAGTTTCATTGAGAATTGTAATAGTTCGATGTGGAAAAATATATTTGTTGCATATAAAGAAATTAAGCATAAATATTATTATTATAGGAGACAGTGTTTATTTCAAGAATATGATAAAATTATTGAATCGATTAGACCAGATTTAATTATTCTAGATCATCACTATATTCAAAAAGCAATATTGTATCATAAGTATAATATTCCAGTTATTGCTGTTCAAACTGCACCTTCATCGCAAAAGGTTAATGGGATACCTCCATTTAATTCATTTTATATACCTAAAGATTCGTTTATATCGAAAGTTTATACTGCTTTTCTTTGGAAACGTTATGTTGGAATTAAACATTTACGTTTTTATTTAAATAAGTATATTTATTTGGGGAAAGATCATATTTCAGAAGTTAAGAGTATTGCTAAAGAATTTAATTATAATTTAAAAGCTAATATTGACTATAATTACTATAAAGGATATGGTGAGTTTGGATTAAAAAATATACCAACTTTATTGCTATCTCCAATTGATTTTGATTTTCCATTTAGTCAAAATGGAAATCAATTTTCAATTGGACCTTTGTTGTTAGAAGAGAATATGAACGATAGACTAATTAGCAAAAGATACCTAAATGTTGTTGATAACATTTTATTAGAGAAAAAAACGAAGAAAATATCATTTATTTACTGTTCTTTAGGGACCTTAAATCATTTTGGAATAAAAAATAGCTTAATGATCTTTGAAAAGTTAATTGAAATTGCTCGTCATTGTCTTAATTATAGAGTTGTTCTATCAATAGGTGAATTCATTAATCCAGCAAGATTGTTACCTACTCCTGAGAATGTTTTCGTTTTTAAATCATTGCCGCAAAGACATATTTTAAAATTCTGTGATATGATGATTGCCCATGGAGGACAGAATAGTATTACTGAATCAATAATGAATGAAGTGCCTGTTTTAATATATCCTTTTTTTAAAGGTTCTGATCTGGGTGGCAATTCTGCTAGAGTGGTTTACCATAAGATTGGTAATAGAGGTAATATTAGAAAAGAATCATTAGCTATATTTCATTCTAAAATTGAAGATGTTTTAAATAATCCAATATACAAAGAAAATATTAGCTATATGAAGAAAAAATTTGAGAAAAAAAACTCTTCAAAAGAAGCATTGAATATAATTAAATTAATTCTTAGTAATTATGAATTTGGAACTTTTAAATAAAACTTTTTTTTGCAATAAAAAGCTCAATAGTACAAGTTCTGTTGCTTGCTTGTTTTCAATTACTAGCTTTTATAATTTAAATATTTCAGTAGACCAAATAAAAGAAAAACTTATTATTGGTAATAAAGGAGAAACTAGTCTAATGAATATTGCAGATGTAGCATTTTTATATGGATTTATAACAACAGGATATTCCCTAGAGAGAGTAGAAGAAATAGAACAAATATATACTCCATCAATAATTCCTGTTTATAATGATGAGGGTAGACGTGATTTTTTTATTTTTTATGGAAAATTTAATAATAAATTTTTGTTAGGGGATCCATCATGGGGGATTAACTTATATACACTAAATGAATTTTTATCAATATGGAGAGATTTAACCGTATTAGAATTTAGATATAACAGTGTTATTAATGGTTAGATTCATTGTTTATCATCAATTAGACGCCATGGACTGTGGTCCAACTTGTCTTCGCATGATTGCGAAACACTATGGTCGTAGTTATTCCTTGCAGGGGCTTCGGGAGAAATCGTTTATTACCCGTGAAGGTGTGTCGATGCTGGGGATTAGTGAAGCGGCTGAAAGTATTGGGTTTCGGACTTCGGGGGTGCGTATTACGTATGAGCAACTTCGTGATGAGGCTGTAAAGCCTTGTATTCTGCATTGGAATCAGAATCACTTTGTTGTTTGCTATAAAATAAGAAAAGGAAAGATTTATATTGCAGATCCGGCATCGGGGATGGTGGTGTATACGGAAGAGGAGTTTAAGCGGTGCTGGATAAGTACGAAAGTGAATGGAGAGGATACAGGTACGGCTTTGCTGCTGGAACCGGGACCAGAGTTTTATGAGTTGGAGGAGGAAAAAACTGCTGTTAAACGTGATTTACGCTTTTTCTTTCGTTACCTGACTCCGTATAAAAGCCAGTTCGTTCAGCTGATTCTGGGAATGGTAACAGCCAGTATCCTGCAATTGATTTTGCCCTTTCTTACTCAGTCGTTGGTTGATACGGGTATCCGGGATGGGAATTTGTCATTTATCACACTTATTCTAATTACGCAACTGGCTATTTTTGTAGGGAAGTTATCGGTGGACTTTATTCGCAGCTGGATATTGCTTCACATGAATACCCGGATCAACATTGCTCTGATCTCTGATTTTCTGGCCAAACTGATGCGGCTTCCTTTGCATTTTTTTGATACCAAGATGATAGGGGATATTATGCAGCGTATTGGAGATCACGGACGAATTGAGTCATTTCTTACAGGTTCTTCTGTTAACACGCTTTTTTCGTTTGTCAATTTTATTGTGTTCAGCTTTGTGCTTGGGTATTACGATTTAACGATTCTGGCTTTATTTCTATTGGGGAACGGACTTTAT
>CAZWUK010000128.1:0-3680 GCA_964636685.1 uncultured Oscillospiraceae bacterium | reverse complement strand
AGGTTTCGTTCCGGCTTCGGCGACCTGCGCGCCGAAACGGGTGAAAACCGCAAGGTTTTCTTGCTGATCGCAGCCGCCGCCCGGAAATCGCCGCAGTGATTTTAGGCGGCTGTGCAAAACCCCGAGGGGTTCTAACGGCAAAGACGCCGTATTTGCCGTTAGAAAAGAGGATGCGGAAAACCGCATCCTCTTTTTGAGTGGAAGGAGTCGCTTTATTTGGCGACATAGGAGCCGCACTGGCTCTCGTCTTCCTTACCCGTGTGACAGCCGCAGCAAGGTTTTACCTCGATGCGATCCAGATCACACTCGCAGCCGCGGCTGTTGAAGCGACAGCTCGTCACTTCGCATCCGATCGTCTGCTTTCCGCATTTGCCGTCCATGGCTTTCTCCTCCCGTCTGTTTTGCTGCCGTCAGGCCTTTTGTACGCGGCAGCTATCGTGAATCCCGCCGATTCGACGGTACTCCTAGTATGTGCCGCATGCGCCTGTCTATGCGCTGGAAAATACCGTAAATCTTTGCGCCATGCAACAAAAATCGAACCTTTATTCATTATATATATATACAACGTCCATAAATTATGATATACTGCCAAGGTCGATATGATTGGGGGAAACTCGGATGCAGATTCAGAGCCTCCGGCTGGTCAATTTTCGAAACTATGTGCAGCTTGCCATGACGCCCGATCCGGGACTGTGCGTGCTGACGGGCGAAAACGCCGCCGGCAAGACAAATATTCTGGAATCGATCTTCCTGTGCGCGCTGGGGCGCAGCCACCGTACCGCAAGGGACGGGGAGCTGATCCGCACGGCGGCGGAGGGCGGCAGCGTGCATCTTGTGCTGGATACCGCCGGCGGCACGCGCGTAATCGACTGCAAGCTTTTGCAGGCCGAACGCAAAAAGCTCTCCATCGACGATGCCCCGCTTGCCAGGTCGGGGGAGCTTTTGGGCTGCCTCAACGTGGTGATGTTTGCGCCGGAGGATCTGGCGCTGGTCAAGGACGGGCCTGCCGAGCGGCGGCGCTTCCTCGACATGGAGATCTCGCAGCTGCGGCCTGCATACTACTACACGCTTCAGCAGTACAACCTTGCGCTCAAGCAGCGAAACGCCCTTTTGAAGGATGCTTCGGGCGCGGGCGGCGGCACGCTGGAGATGTGGGACGAGCAGCTCTCAAACCTCGGCGCTTCGATCACAACGGTGCGCGCACAGTTTACAAAAGAGCTTGCCGCGGCCGCCAAACGCGTCCACAGCGGTCTTTCTGATGAAAAGGAGGAATTGCTCGTCCGATACCAGCCGAGCCTTCCTGACGCGGATGCTGACGGCTTGTACGACGCCATGCGCGACGCGCTGTTTGAAAATCTCGAGCGCGATCTGTATCGCGGCTACACCTCCGTCGGGCCGCACCGCGACGACGTCGCTTTGTACCTCAACGGGACGGACGTGCGGGTCTACGGCTCGCAGGGACAGCAGCGGACGGTCGTGCTGAGCATGAAGCTTGCCGAGCTTGAAATGCTCCGCGACGTGCGGGGCGAATCGCCCGTGCTCCTGCTGGACGATGTATTTTCAGAGCTTGACCGAAGCCGCCAGACCAAGCTTTTGGCGGCGGTGGAGGGCTGCCAGACCTTCATCACCTGCACGCATCTGGAGGAGCTGGAAAACGCCGGCGTCGCCTCTATGCAGGTCTATCATGTGGGGAATGGGGCAATAATCGAATTATAAACGCGCGCTTTGTAGCAAGGAGCGCCGACCGCGAAGGAGAACCTTATGAAGGTGCTGCACATCGGCAACGACGTTTCGGTGCCGCTCGACGAAATTATCATGATATTAAACGAGCGAAGCGCCATGGACGCCACGCGCGACTATATCGTGGAAGCCAAGAAAAAACGCCGCTTTATCAACTGCCGCGGCACGGTGAAATCGTTTGTGTTCGTGCGCGAGCGCGGACGTGAGGTGGTCTATGCGTCTCCCATCGCCTCCTCGACGCTGCAAAAGCGTATCCGCGAGGAGCTGTCGTATAAATGGCTCTCCGAGGCGGCCGTCTTTACGGCTATTTTGGAGAAATAACAAAAAATGAGTATTCCGGGACGCTTGTACGGTCCCGATTGCAATCGCCGGAAAGGAAAGAACACATGGAACAGCAAAACGGAACCTATGACGCTTCCTCCATACAGGTGTTGGAGGGACTGGAGGCGGTGCGCCGCCGTCCGGGCATGTATATCGGCTCGACGGATACCCGCGGCCTCCATCATCTTGTGACGGAGGTCGTGGATAACTCCATCGACGAGGCGCTGGCAGGCTACTGCACGCATATCGAGGTCAATATTCACAAAGACAACTCCATCACCGTCTGCGACAACGGTCGCGGCATCCCCGTGGGACTGCACGAAAAGACCGGCAAAAACGCTTTGACGGTGGCTTTGACCATGCTGCACGCGGGCGGCAAGTTCGGCGGCGGAGGGTATAAGGTCTCCGGCGGTCTGCACGGCGTGGGCGTTTCGTGCGTCAATGCGCTCTCTGAAAAGATGCGCGCGGAGGTGCATCAGAGCGGACATGTCTATGTGCAGGATTTTTCGCGCGGCGAACCGCTGTGCGAAGTGCATATCGAGCGGGACACCGACAAGGACGACACGGGAACGTATATCACGTTTTTGCCGGACGCGGAGATTTTTGACGAGGTCAATTTTAATTTTGACACCATGACGGGACGTCTGCGCGAGGTCGCGTTTTTAAACGCCGGCATCCACATCACCGCGACCGACGAGCGCGAGGAGCCCGTCCGCCAGAAGGTGTTTTATTATGAGGGCGGCATCGTCTCCTTTGTGAAGTATCTCAACAAAAACAAAGAGGTGCTGCATCCCGAACCGATCTATTTTACCGCAAAGCGGCTCGAGGACGGCGTGGAAACCGGCTCTGTTGAAATCGCTATGCAGTATAACGACGGCTATGCCGAAAACCTGTTTACGTTTGCCAACAACATCAACACCATGGAGGGCGGCGCGCATCTGGTCGGCTTCAAAGCGGCATTAACGCGCGTTGTGAACGATTACGCGAGAAAATACGGCTTCCTCAAGGGCAACGACCAGCCGCTTTCCGGCGACGACATCCGCGAGGGACTTTCGGCGGTCATCTCGGTCAAGCTGACCGAGCCGCAATTTGAGGGACAGACCAAGACCAAGCTCGGCAACGCCGATATTCGTCCGCTGGTAGACGGCGCGGTCGCGGACGGACTCAACCGCTATCTCGAAGAAAATCCGCAGGTGGCAAAGACCGTGGTCGAAAAGTGCGTCATGGCGTCCCGCGCAAGGGATGCGGCAAGAAAAGCGCGCGACCTGACCAGAAGAAAGTCCGCGCTCGATTCCACCGCGCTGCCCGGCAAGCTTGCCGACTGCCAGGAAAAGGACGCGGCAAAGTGCGAGCTGTTCATCGTCGAGGGCGACAGCGCAGGCGGCAGCGCCAAGATGGGACGCGACCGGCGCACGCAGGCGATCCTGCCGCTGCGCGGCAAGATCCTCAACGTGGAAAAAACGCGGCTGGACAAGATGCTGGCAAACGCCGAGATCAAGGCGATGATTACCGCCTTCGGCGCGGGTATTGACGCGGATTTTGACGAAACCAAGCTGCGCTATCACAAGATCATCTGCATGACCGATGCCGACGTGGACGGAAGCCATATCCGCATCCTG
>CAZWUK010000127.1:0-3691 GCA_964636685.1 uncultured Oscillospiraceae bacterium | reverse complement strand
GGTAGCAAAAGGATGGCTCGTATTCTGGACAAGAAACTGTTTGCGACCTAGTTGTGCAGGTTATCTCCTTATGCGTAATACCTCAAACGTCGCCCTCCCGCAAACCTGGCATGGCGCTCGGGTCGGTCCTCGCCGTTGCCCTATCCTCCATGCCGGTAAAGCATCTTCATTATACACCTTTATTCCCGAAAGGAGCGGTCGCATTTGGACGCAAACGAAAATTTGTACTTGACATGGGATGCAGTTCATTCACTTCTGGATCTTCAACTGCATGGTGATCTTGTCGATGATCGTATTGCGGCCTCTGGAACGCAACAGGAACTGTATCCATCGTTGCTTTGCCGATAGTATAAGAGAGATGGAATCATTTCTCCCGTTACAAAATCTGAGCGGTTGATCATTCCATCTCTATACAGAGCCATTGAAGGTAATTGTACGCCAGTCCCCTACTCAAACGGTCGTGTACGTATTGGTTGCCATAGTTGCGCAGGCAGCCGTAACAGGACGTCTCTTCCGAGCAGCCACACCGTCCATCTACTCGCTTAATTGCGTTTTCCAGCACGGCGCGAAAATGATCAGAGATGCGCTTCACGTGTCCCGCGCCCCCCGCCACAACGTCAAAGAGGATGACGTTGTTCGTAGATGCGTCAACGCAGCCGTCAATGTCGTCCCTGGCAATGCTCAGCGTCTCGCTGGCGCCTTCCAAAAGCGCATACATTACGGACATCTGCTGATCCTTTTCCGAAGACATATAGTGCGCTGGTAATTCAATTCGCAGAATATCCGTTTTGTACGAATGCCCCAGTGAAAGATTTGACATGAACGAATTCGCGCAGTCATTTCCGAACTTGTTTTTGTGTCTCTCTTTTTTGGGAATTTCACTCACATACCCGCACCTCGTGCAGATCCAGAGCCCCGCGTTGTTTCTTCCCTGATTCAGCACTACCATTTCCCCGTTGGGAGAATACTCCATGATTACCGTTCCGCTTTTTAAAATGATTTGCTCGGTTTTTCGTTCCTTCTGCTGATAGCTGTCCAGTTCGCCGATGCCCCTGAACTGGACGCGCGTCGCGTAAGAATGCGTTGGCTTTTCCGCCCCGACCTTCTTTTCCTTTGCGTCGAAGGATGTAGAAAACCCGAAAATCGGAATGACATATTGATGGATTTTCATGGTTGCGCCGCAAAAGCACTGTTTGGGTTCCAACGCCTCTTTGTCGTGAGTGTCATTTTCGGGAAAGGCGATGTGCCCATTTGGGCAGCCGTAATAGAAGTGTTCGGGCCATGCCTTGCTCGGCACAGTATTGAGGGCATAGCTCATCCATACCCTTCCGTTTGCCACAATGCTGCTGGGTGGCGCGTATTCGCCAATGGCCATGCGCAGATCCCGCGAAAGATCCACTCGGGCAGCTTCCTCCGAGTTGCTTAGAATGCTCAGGTTTACAACGTCCACGGGGAACCCATATTTCGGCAATATGCCGGAGGAAGACAGAAAGCTTAGCACGCGTTCACTGCTTCGCGTGTTGATGAGTCTTCTCAAGCCTTCCGTACTTCGATTTTCCTGATCCCTCGTCTTTTTCATTTGGGCAAGCTCGTCAAGTTCGGCTTTCCGCTGGGCGATTGTGCGCGAAAGCGCGCCGTCGTCATAGGTCAATTCATCCGCGAACGACCAATCGGTTACGCCCAGTCTTTGATGCAATTCGATGGGAACCATATATGCCACAGCACTTTTCAGTGCCTCCGGTTTTTGCGCCAATTCCCGCTTCAGCACGTCCAACGCATTCTCTGTGTTTCCGTATCCCGAGAACATGCCCGCGCCGCCGGAGAAATAATCCGGATGCCTGGAGAAAAGCCATGCGAATACAATGGAATGAATGTGCCGCACCACGACCTTCTCGTTGCCGATTTCGATGTATGGCGGGCGAATTTTTCCGCTGATGATGTTTTCCGGGCATTGAAAGAAGTTCAAATCATGGCTATTGCGCCGCGCAAAGGTTACGGCAAACGCCGATGAGGAGGCGCGTCGGCCTGCGCGACCGGCACGCTGAATGTAATTGCTGGTTTCTGGAGGCACGTTCCGCAAAAAGGTCGCTTCCAGTTCGCCGACGTCAACGCCCATTTCAAAGGTGGTGGAACAGCTGAGCACATTGATCTTTCCGCTTTCGAAGTCTTTCTGGTAATCGCCTGCCGCTTCCGTTGAAAGTTGGGCGGTGTGCTCCCTGCACACCATGGGGAGCAGCATTCGTTCGGCATACAGCTGGGAATAGTAGGGATCGCTGCGCGCCTCCTCTGCGGGAATCGGCTTCAGCGCGCCATGACAACGGTATTCCGGGCATTGACCCAGAATGCTGTAGGAAAATATCATTCCGCAACTTTCGCAGCGATAGAGCGTTCCGTCGTTTGGAATCGCGCGAACCCGCCACTTCGAAACATTCAGGGCGTATCGCTGAATGGAGCGGAAGCTGTCGCCGCTTATATAGCCATAGTCTTTCATTTTCATCAGCGCAGCCGCCATCTTTTGAAGTGCATCCCGAGCCGCCTCTTCCGAATCGTTCCCCTGCGCCGCCAGGAGCTTGCGAACAAACATGGATCTTTTGTTTTTCCGTCCGGGCGATGGGAGAATGCTCAGTATTTTCTGGCCATATTTCGTGCTGCACGTATCCTCACGAAACCAAGCCGGATGGTTGCGTGGCGCGAAGAAGTCGTCTTCGGGTGATATATTGTCCGGATAGGCAACCGCTCCGCTCTGTCGAAGCGTGTCCATCAGAAATCGCAACAGATTCCAGGTTTCGTTTGCGTCAAGTCCAAATTTCCCGCCTCTTAATTTCATTTCTTCCGGGAAAAACTCCAAGTAACCCCTGCCTTCCATACCCGTAGCGCGATCCAGCATCAAAAATTCACGCATCACCATCTTAAGCGCGCTTTTCCGTTCACCGTCGCGTCCATTCCCGTCGCGATCCAATTGAATGCCGTCGCGATCCGCCTCGATCACAAGTTCATCGGCAAGCTCCTTGATGGAGATTGGATCTTCCTTGCGACTCAGTATTCGCAGCATCATACGCTGCCACATGATCATCCTGTGGCGGTTGTCCATATACCCGGCAAAGAAAGCCGCTTCCTGACGATTGTCTGAAAAGATCAGCAACTTCCGCCCCTGCTCTGTAGCGTTCTTTTCAAAGAAGTCCGGCTCCATGTCAAACAGGTCGTCGTCACTCTGACTGGGCATCTCGAGCTTCCGGGGTGGAATCATGCCATACAGGCTTTCTGCCAATGTAAATGTAGCCGCATGATTTGCCGTGAGAAATCTCTTCAAAATGCCCTTTCCGGTTGCTCCGCACTTGGGACAGATGTTGGATGTATCGTTCTTTCGGTCGTAGGCGACGCGGTACACTGTCCGAAGCTTCCCGGAATCCGGGTTTTCGCAGCAGTCGCTGCTTCTGTCCTGGCATGGACGAATGCGTCCGCAACAGGCGCATAGCGCCATCCTTTCCAGCTTTCCGGCGTCGGCATGCTCCTCGTCATCATCTTCATCCGCATCAAACTCGCCTGTCTCTTCGCCGGAATCCAACAGGAAATATTCGGGGGACTCCAGCTGGCTTTGCTGACGAAGATAACCGTTTTCAATTTTGCCGATGATGTATTCCTGACTGCAATGCTGACAGTTGGCCATTTCAAACACGCTGATTTCCCGTCC
>CAZWUK010000126.1:0-3737 GCA_964636685.1 uncultured Oscillospiraceae bacterium | reverse complement strand
GGCCTTCTGCGCGAACAGCCTTTTTGATGGACTCCTTGTAAGCAACCTGCGGGTTGCCGACGCGGGCTTCCACGTGGAATTCACGGATCAGGCGGTCAACGATGATCTCCAGATGCAATTCACCCATGCCGGCGATGATGGTCTGTCCCGTTTCCTCGTCGGTGTAGGTTTTGAACGTGGGATCTTCCTCGGCCAGCTTCACCAGCGACATTGTCATACGCTCTTGACCGGCCTTGGTCTTGGGCTCGATGGCAACGCGGATAACCGGTTCCGGGAATTCCATGGACTCCAGCAGCATCTGATGGTTTTCGTTGCACAGCGTATCGCCGGTGCCGGTATCCTTCATGCCGACCAGCGCCACAATATCGCCCGCATAGACCGCTTCCAGCTCTGTTCTCGCGTCCGCGTGCATCAGAAGAATGCGGCCGATTCGTTCACGCTTGTTTTTGGAAGCGTTGTAAACGTAGGAGCCTGCGTTCAGCTTGCCGCTGTAAACGCGCACATAGGTGAGCTTTCCGACATAGGGATCGGTGACGATTTTGAATGCCAGCGCGGCAAACGGCGCGTCATCGCTCGGCTCGGCAATGATTTCCTTCGTACCGTCCTTGCTGGTGCCCTTGGGGGCCTCTACATCCAGCGGCGAGGGTAAAAAGTCCACGATCGCGTTGAGCAGCGGCTGCACGCCCTTGTTGCGATAGGAGGTTCCACAGGTCACGGGGACGATATCCCCGCGCAGCGTTCCCTTACGGATACAGGCGTTGAGCTCCTCTTTTGTGAAAGTCTCCTCACCGTCAAAGTAGCGCGCCAGCAGTTCCTCGTCCTCCTCCAGCACCGCGTCCAGAAGCTTCGTGCGGTATTCGGCCGCAAGCTGCTGCATGTCCGCCGGGATATCCTCTTCTCGGATATCCGTGCCGTCGTCATTGTAGTAAACCTCCGCTTTCATCGTCACAAGGTCGATGATGCCGTGGAAGTCCGCTTCCTTGCCGATGGGCAGCTGGATCGGTATGGGGTTTGCCGCAAGGCGCTCCCGCATCATGTTGCAGACGTTGTAGAAGTCCGCGCCGGTAATATCCATCTTGTTGACATACGCCATGCGCGGCACGCCGTACTTGACGGCCTGTCTCCAGACGGTTTCGGACTGCGGTTCAACGCCGCCCTTTGCGCAAAATACCGCAACGGCGCCATCCAGCACGCGCAGGGAACGCTCGACTTCCACAGTGAAGTCCACGTGACCCGGCGTGTCGATGATGTTGATGCGATGCCCGCGCCAATATGCCGTCGTAGCGGCGGACGCAATGGTAATGCCACGCTCCTGCTCCTGCACCATGAAATCCATGGTCGCAGCGCCTTCGTGGGTCTCGCCAACCTTATGAATCAGACCCGTATAAAACAGAATACGCTCTGTCGTCGTAGTCTTGCCGGCATCGATGTGCGCCATGATGCCGATATTTCTCGTTAATTCAAGTGCAGTGTCTCTCAAAAATTACCACCTGTAATGTGCGAATGCTCTGTTCGCCTCAGCCATCTTATGCGTGTCTTCCTTTTTCTTGACCGCATTACCGGCAGCGTTGGCGGCATCCATAATTTCACCCGCAAGGCGCTCACGCATGGTGCGTTCGTTGCGCGCGCGGGAATAGTTCACAAGCCAGCGGAGTCCCAGCGTCTGACGGCGCTCCGGACGGATCTCGATCGGAACCTGATAGGTGGAACCGCCGACACGTCTGGCTTTTACCTCGAGCACGGGCATGATGTTATTCATCGCCTGCTCGAAGACTTCTCCAGGCTCACGACCGGTCTTTTCCTTGATGAGATCAAACGCTTCGTAAACCGCCTTCTGGGCGACGCCGCGCTTGCCGTCAAGCATGACCTGGTTGATGAGCTTGGTTACAACGGTGCTGTTGTAGATCGGATCGATCAGCACTTCTCTCTTGGGAATAAAACCTCTTCTCGGCATAACTTGCTACCCCCTTATTTCTTCGGGCGCGCTGCGCCATAGAGTGAACGGCTCTGCTTGCGGTTGGCAACGCCAGCCGTATCCAACGCGCCGCGGACGATGTGATAACGCACACCGGGCAGGTCCTTGACTCTGCCGCCGCGGATCAGAACCACGGAGTGCTCCTGCAGGTTATGGCCGATACCGGGGATATATGCCGTACCTTCCAGACCGTCGGTCAAGCGGACACGGGCGATCTTACGAAGCGCGGAGTTCGGTTTTTTGGGCGTCATCGTACGCACGGCGGTGCAAACACCGCGGCGCTGCGGACACTCTTTTAAAATAGGAGCTTGGGATTTATATTCCACTTGCTCTCTGCCTTTGCGAACCAATTGGTTGATGGTAGGCATCTGTTGAATTGTCCTCCTAAAATATTTTTGATCCTTTCAGGATCGTATCGTATATATATTACAACTCCCTGCAACCCTCGTAGGGAATATTGTCCGTATTCCGGAGATTTTTCCCCGGTCAGCCGGCGGCGCCGTCCTTGGTCAGTCCCGCGCATGCCGCGCCGACGTCGATATGGAAGGCTTCTCCCAACAGCTTCATGCTGGAAACGTGCCGGATTTCAATCTGATTTTTTTCGCATGCGGCAACGATCTTCTCCCGGATAAAATCATCCGCGTCGTCCGCTAGATAGACGGAGAGGAGCAAGTCCGCCTCCGCGTACCGCAGCACTTGCTTCGTGCCCACGATACATTGGTGACTCGTGTCCGATTCCATGATTTTCCCTTACGCTATCCTTCTTTTCGAAATCGTCTGCCAAATCCGTATTGTATCAGTGCAAACGGCACTTGTCAAACATTTCGCCAATATATTATTCGTTCTCGTCCTCGCTCGCGGTTCCAAGCCCGCGCGCAAGCCGGCTCTTGCTGAACATGACCTTGGTTCTCGACTGTTTGAAGATCGGGAACCAGCCCTTCTCCAGCATCTCGCGCAGCACCGGATGCTCCAATATGTCAACCCGCGTCTCGCAGCTGAATTTCTTTTCCAGTCCCTTGGCCGCCGCTTTTCCGATCAGCATCGCCACAAAAACCGCGACAAGCCAGATCAAAAACGGCAGATACGATGCGATGGAAAGCAGTGGGTTTACGATCGGATCGAAGGAAAACAGAATCAGTCCCAACGTCCCCATCAGCACGGGAATGATGACGGGCAGGTATTCGATCGCCAGCAGCCTGCGGCGGCAGGCTTTGCAGATACCCAGCTGTACGGGGATCATCGTGCCAAACGGCGTCATTTTTTTCCCGAACAGCCACCGCTGCAAGCGCTTCGGCTCGGGATGCGCAAAGTCGAGTATCGCATATCCGTTGCGACGATTCGGCTCCCCCTTGCAGAATTGGCAGTCCGTATCCAGAAACAGCTGGGAAACGCCGCCCTCGGGCAAAAGCGTCTCATACAGCTCCAGATCGGCAACAATTTGCTTGACATCGTTGTTGTGCGCGGCGCAGCCGTCACAGCTTTTCACGTTGAGCAGCCGGCAATATTTGGTTCCGGCTAGCTCGCATCCGTTCAGTCCGTCGCCTGATACCATGTTCCCCTCCGAAAATTCCCGGCGCGGCGGCTGCGGAAAATCCGCAGCCGCGCGCCGCTGTCGCTCAGTACTGAATCATCGCGTCCTCAGACCGCTTTTCCTCTACCTTGACATTGCGGTACCGTCTCAATCCGATGCCCGCGGGGATCAGCTTGCCGATGATGACGTTTTCCTTCAGACCGACCAGCGGATCGATCTTTCCCTTGATGG
>CAZWUK010000125.1:0-3764 GCA_964636685.1 uncultured Oscillospiraceae bacterium | reverse complement strand
GAATGCAAGGTGGATGTGCATCATCATCAATATGTGGATCGGCATTCCGTATTCCATGCTGATTACCACCGGTATTCTGATGAACATTCCAAACGATCTCTACGAGAGCGCGCGCATCGACGGCGCCGGCCCGGTGAAGGCGTTCATGAAAATTACGCTGCCGTATATGCTGTTTGTGACAACGCCGTATTTGATTACCCAGTTTGTCGGCAACTTCAACAACTTCAACGTCATCTATCTTTTGACGCAGGGCGATCCGAAGTCGGTTTGGCTTTATCAGGCGGGGGAAACGGATCTGCTGGTTACATGGCTTTATAAGCTCACCGTCAACCAGCAGGATTATAACGTGGCGTCGGTCATCGGCATCATCGTGTTTGTCATTTCCGCCGTGCTGTCGCTCATCGTGTATAACTCGTCCGGCTCGGTGAAGAAGGAGGAGGAGTTCCAATGAGTAAGAATCCAAGGAGCATGAAACGCAAAAAGAGCGCCTCCAACGCGGTGATCTATACCGTTTTGACCGTATTGGCCGTGATCTGGCTGATTCCGATCGCATGGCTGGTGCTTCGATCCCTACAGGCGGAAAAGGGCGCGTGGATCACGACGCTGCTGCCGCAGGGCTATACGTTGGATAATTATATTCGCCTGTTTACGGAAACAAGCTTGTTCAATTATCCGCAGTGGTTTCTCAACACGCTGGAGGTGGCGGTGTGTACGTGCTTGCTTTCCACCATGCTGGTGCTGATGATTAGCTATACGTTCTCGCGCCTGCGCTTTAAGTCCCGTAAGGGTTTTATGAACATGGGGCTGATCCTTGGCATGTTCCCGGGCTTTATGACCATGATCGCCGTATATCATATCCTCAAGGCGATCGGGCTGTATCAGTCGCTCATCTCGCTGGTGCTGGTGTATTCCTGCACGGCCTCGCTCGGCTATTTTGTGGCGAAGGGCTTTTTTGATACGATCCCCAAGGCGGTGGACGAGGCGGCGATGCTGGACGGCGCGACGCGCAATCAGGTATTTTGGAAGATCACGCTGCCCATGTCCAAGCCCATCGTGATCTATACCGCGCTGACGGCGTTTATGGCGCCGTGGGTGGATTTTATTTTCGCCTCCGTCATTATGAAGGACAATTACAGCAAATACACGCTTGCGGTGGGACTTTTCCGCATGCTGGAGCGCGAAAACATCTACGAATACTTCACGCGGTTCTGCGCCGGCGCGGTACTGGTGGCGATCCCGATCACCATCATATTCGTCGTATTCCAGAAATACTACGTGGAGGGCGTGACCGGCGGCGCGACCAAGGGCTGATGCGAGGAACTATGAAAAAAAGCGCGACGGTATTTCTGCTTGCGGCGCTGCTCCTTTTCGGGTGCGCGCCGCAAGCGCCTCGCTTGGAACAGACGCCTGAGCCGGAGGCGACAACCGCGCCGCTTGCAGCGGTCAAGACCAACGATGCGTACCGAACGTTTTACGAGATTTTCGTCGGTTCCTTTTACGATTCGGATGGCGACGGGATGGGCGATCTTGCGGGAGTTGCGCAGAAGCTCGACTATATCAACGACGCGCAAGTCTCCAATACCTCGCTGCATGCGGGCGGCATTTGGCTCATGCCGATCATGTCCGGGTACTCCTACCACAAATATGATGTGACTGATTATTACCGGGTAGACGCCGATTACGGCACGCTCGCGGATTTTGAAGCGCTGTCGGCGGCATGCCGGGCGCGCGGCATCAGGCTCATCATCGATCTGCCGATCAACCACACGTCCTCAAGACACCCATGGTTTGTGTCGGCGTGCGCAAGCCTTGCGGCGGGAGAATGCGACGGCACAGACCGCTGCACCTTTGCAGCGCCCTGTCAAAAGCACAACCCCTATGTAGAATACTACAACTTCTCGCGGGAGCCGAAATCCGGCTATCATCCGGTGAGCGCCGCACCCGGATGGTATTTTGAGGGGCAGTTTTACGACGGGATGCCGGATCTCAATCTGGACAGCAGCCTTGTGCGGGAGGAGATCCTGCGCATCTGTTCCTTCTGGCTGGAGCACGGCGCGGACGGCTTCCGGCTCGACGCCGTGACCTCCTATTATACCGGCGCGACAGGGAGCAACACCGCGTTTTTGGAATGGCTGACCGCATCGCTTCAGGAGATCGAGCCTGCGGTTTATCTCGTCGGAGAAGCGTGGTCGGACGCCGGAACGATCAAGACGCTGTACGAAAGCGGGACGCCATCGCTGTTTAACTTCCCGTTTGCGCAGGCAGGCGGAAAGATCATCAATGCGGTGCGCAGCGGCAACGGTGAAACATTCTCACAAGCGCTGGAGGAATGGGACGCCGAGCTGCACGCGAGCAGGCCGGACGCGATCGACGCGCTGTTTTTGTCCAACCATGACACTGCGCGCAGCGCCGGTGCGTTGGGACGAAATGATACCATGATAAAGCAAGCGGCGGCGGTCTATCTGCTGCTGCCAGGGAATCCGTTCCTATACTATGGCGAGGAGATCGGCATGACCGGCGGCAGCGACAATGATCCAAACAAGCGAATGCCGCTCATCTGGTCGGTGAACAGCACCGCGGGGATGACGGATCCGCCCGAGGGCGCGGGTTCTACGGAAACCGTGGCAGCGGGCATAGCCGAGCAGCTGGAGGATCCCGACTCGATTTTGCGATTCTATATCGACGCGATGAATTTGAGAAACGCCTGTCCGGCGCTTGCGCGCGGGCGGGTGAAGGCGCGCTTGACGGGGACGGAAGCAATCCTTGCGTATGACGCGCTCTATGACGGAGCGGCCTGGACGGTGGTGCACAATCTTGGCGCCGTACCGGTGACGCTGGCGGAGTTTGGACGGCGGGAGATATTTTCCGTGCTGGCGGCGGGGGGAGAAGCGCCGCGCATGGAGGAAGTCGCGCTGGTGCTTCCTCCCGGCAGCACGGTTGTGCTTGCACCGGAGCAATAACATATCATATGACAGCAGCGCCCGCCGAAAAACGGCGGGCGCTGCTGCAATGCGATTCTCAATCGGCAAGACCCTTTGTCATGCGGTAGTTTGTCAGGCGAACGCCGCCGCGCAGAACGGTGTTTTCCCGATCCGTCGCGTAGCCCTGCCGTTCAAAAAACGGTCGTGCCGTGATGGAGGCAAAGGTGTAAAACGCGTCGATTCCCGCTGCGCGCCGGCGCGCCTCCAGGGCGGTGACAAGCGCTGTCGCAACGCCGCGGCGCTGATAGAGCCGATGCACATACAGCCGATCCAAATAACCGTCTTCGGCCATGTCGGCAAAACCGACGATCCGGCCGTCAAGCTCGGCAATCAAAGTATCGTGCGCAAGAAACGTCCGGTTCCAGCCGGCAAGATCGGGATGACCATCCGCCCAGACGGCAAGCTGCGCCGCGGAATAATCCGCCGCGTTTACCGTGTGCACCGTGTCAAAAAACAGGGAAGCGAGCGCTTCACAGTCCGAAGGAAGATAGGCGCGCATCAGCATGGCAGGTTCTCCAATGCGTATCCGTCCAGCCCGACCTTTTTGCTGCGGCGCTCAAACAGCAGCGTATCCCGCCAGCGCCCGAGATGGAAGCCGACCCGCTCGCGGCGGCCGATCAGACGAAACCCCATGCTTTCATGCAGCGCAATGCTTGCCGTATTCTCGGGGAAAATGCCGGCGGTCAGCGTCCAGACGCCCGCCTGCTCGGAAGCATCGATCAGCGTTTGCAGCAGCCTGCCGATACCCTGACGAAAAAAGGCGGGGTCGATATAGATGGACAC
>CAZWUK010000124.1:2242-3794 GCA_964636685.1 uncultured Oscillospiraceae bacterium | reverse complement strand
GATTTGACAACCATCATTGGCTTAAGCGGCGCTAATTGGTATAATACTTGCCAAAAGATACCCTTTATAGGTAAGAAAATGGCATGACGAAGTATGACGAACTCTGCGAAATGGCCGTTTCCAATTATGGGTTGGTGACGGCTAAGACAATTGACGCGCTCGGCATCCACTTGAAGGATGTGTTGGAGTGGGTCAAGAGCGGGCGCATTGAAAAACGCGGACGTGGTGTCTATCGTATCGCCCATTATCTGCCGACGGAATACGACACCCATGCCGAGGCTGCAGCACTGGTGGGCGATACGGCGATGATCTGCGGCGAGAGCGTTTTGGCGATGCATAACCTGGCCTTGGTCAATCCGGCGCGTGTGCATGTCGCCGTCCGGCGTCGGCTTCGCAAGGAACTGCCGGACTGGATCGAGACAGAAAAGGCGACAGCGGAAATGACGGAGGACAACTTCAACGGCATTCCCTGTCAGAAGTTGGCGGAGGTCATCCGTCAGTCTCGGGGCAAGATCTTGACGGAACGTCTTGTCTCGGCAGTGCGGGAGGCCGGGACGCGGGGATTGTTAGATGTCTTTGAGTATAATGCCTTGAAGAAGGAGTTTTCGAATGAAACGACCGCTTGCATGTGTCAATCTGATCAAGGCCATTGGAGCGTTGTCCGCAGGACAGGATCCCGTGCGTTTCTCACGGGCGATGGCCAACGTCATCGTCGCGCAGATGTTTTGCCGACCGCTGCCGAGGCCGTCGCAGGGGTGAACGAGCTGGTGCGGCGCATAGACGTGAGCGTGTGAGCGCGATCAAGGGAGAGATGGACTGTGGGCAAGAATCGGACAAAGGTTGTTTACATTCGGGACCTCGTCAGGCGGCTTGATGGCGAGACGTTGCGGGAAATTGCGGATGCGGGGCTGAAGATACAGGGCTGGCAATGGTGCGACATTGAGGAACAGGCCGAGCTTGTTGCTGAACATGTTGCTGAAGATCCTTTGAAGGCGTTGCGGCTGGATCTCGTCATGCTTCCACTTGAACTGCACGAGACATACGATGAGATGGTTGCGGGGAATGAGGTCGAGGTCTCTGGCGATGACGAGTTCTTTGAATGGTATGCTGACGGGTTCTATTTGGATTTGCAGGAGATTGGTTCCGGCAAAGACAAACGTCATGTCTGTCGGATGGCCGAGGAAGTCCGCGCTGCGATCAAGGCCGATCCCGACAGGTACGAGCGGTTGCTTGAGTTGCGCGATGACTTGGCGCTTTATGTCAATAGCGCGGCAGTCTTGTACGGGCATGTGACATGCAAGGATGTCTGCGACCTGTACAATCGGTGGAATGACGACGGCCTTGTGGACGAGCAGACGGTTGAGACTGTTGCCGATGATGAATTGGATTTCGAGCCCGAGTATTTCATTCATCGCGGATGCATCTGCAACATAGAGAACGAGCGTGGCTCGGAAACGGATCGGGAGGTTGACAGTTTTCTTCGGGGGGGGGCGGACAAGCGGAGGTGGGATCCCCCAACGGGGGATGAGTTTCAGAATTGGTGCGACGAGGC
>CAZWUK010000124.1:662-2232 GCA_964636685.1 uncultured Oscillospiraceae bacterium | reverse complement strand
GGCGTCCGTGATCCGTCAGCGCCTTAATGGCGGCGCGCGCCATCAGATCGGCGAACGTGTCGGCACGATCATCTCGTCTGTTTCTGAGCGTTGCAGGATCGCGACGGAGAGCGAGGGGGAAGAATATGCGTTCCTGATCGGAAACTTTCTTAATAACATGCGACTGCGCACGAACAACGGCTGGACGCCCAAGGAACTCTTTGCGAACGTGTCTGTTTCGGCTCCGACGATGCCGGTCGTCAGGACGGAGCAGCACGTCGGAAGAAACGATCCTTGCCCGTGCGGCTCCGGCAAGAAATACAAGAAGTGCTGCGGCATATGACTTTCACCTTCGGGAGGGCTTCAGACATTTCAAGGTGGAAGGGCCGTACTGGACGGATTCCGGTTCGCTTGAGCGTGGAAATGGATGTCTCATCCACGTGGACGAGCCGGTTTCAACCGTGTTTTCGTCTCCCGCGCGCGCGAATTTGAGGAAGAAAGAAAATGATAACGAAAGAACTGACTGAAACGGAAACGCTGGCGTTCATCAATGGCGCGAATGCGGAGACCGAGGAGAACTGGCTTGCCTATTCGGAGAATTTCTTCGAGTACGGGTTTCAGGATCGGCGGCAGAATCGTTCTGAAATGGAACGGATTCTCGGCAATCTCGAGTCATCGGCGAAGATCGGCAACGAGATGGCGGGCGCGGTGCTCGGAAAAGCCGTGCTGAACACGTTCAGCCGTCGCCAGATTGTCGCTGACGCGCTGTCATACTCGACTCGGGCCATGAGGAAGGGAATTCGCGGTGTTGCCGTCGAGCTCTGCCTGTGGTATCATGATCGGATGACGGATCTTGACCTCGATGACTTCGAGGATGTCGATGATGGCGTTGACGATCGCTATGAAGCGACTGCGGAATATCCCCGTGTGGAATTTCCGAAGGACGATGGCGAGTGCGTGGCTCGGATGATTGATGCGGCCAAATATGCTGTTGAGGCAGGTGATTTCGACTCGATACTGTTTGCCCTCGCCTCCACGCTGACAGGGGTCGCGGATGTCGATCCGAAGGCGATCAAAGACTTGGACGCGGCAATTGATGCGGCGGCAGAACGCTCCGTGTCGGACTCCTTGGCGAGTTTTGCCTCACTTCGGCTGATGGACGATGCGCTTTATCCGAACCGAAAGCTTGGATTGAAGATCCTTGAGAAAGGTGTTGAGCAAGATCACGCATATTCATTGGGAATGCTGGGGACGCTGTATAAAAACGGCCCGCATGGTATCGTCAAACAAGATTCGGCAAGGGCGTTTGATCTGCTGTCGCGTGCGGTCGAGCGAGGAAATGCGTTCGCGATGTCTTCGCTGGCGGCTTGTTATCGGGATGGAATCGGAGTCGAAAAGGACGAAGATCGCGGAAGGAAGCTCTTGTTCGACGCGGCCGAGCGGGGCATGCCGGACGCGCTGGTCGAGGTGGGGCGTAATTTGATCGAGGCCGGTCTTGATCATCAGGATGGCAAGGTCATCAAGCGCGGGTGCGAGTTCATTAAATCAGCGGCAGAGAAGGATGATTATCCCGAGGCCTGGGAGGCGATGC
>CAZWUK010000124.1:0-652 GCA_964636685.1 uncultured Oscillospiraceae bacterium | reverse complement strand
AAGTTGAGGACTGACATGGCGGTTGACGTAGTTCAGGCGTCGGCCGAAACGAAACACTTACAATAGGAGGTTAACATGGCGACTAAGAAGGAGACGATGTCGGCAAAGGCCGCCGAGGAGAATCCCGCGGTGAAGCGGGGGCGGAAACCCCGCCTTGATGAGAACGGCGAAGAGAAGAAGTGCTTCATCTGCGGCGCGACGAAGAACCTGGTCCGGACGGAGTGCTGCGGCAAGTGGATCTGCGATGACGAGGACAAGTATGTGGTGTTCTCGTATGCGCGGAACAGCTGCCATCGCAACCATCGTCGGTTCACCCTGTGCGCGGATCACCACGAAAACCATCATAAGGGGGATTGGAAGACATGTCCCCTCTGTCGCAAGATGGCGGAGCCGGAAATGGTGGCGTGGTACGGGACGAACGGGTACAACTGGGAGAAGATGCCGGACCCGCCGAAGTTCGAACCGACGAAATGCCATAAGTGCGGCAAGGTCATCAATCTCGCCGAGGGCGGATATTCCACCGGCAAGGATGGATATGCCTGCGCAGACTGTTTTGATTTCAAGTTCTGATGCAAAGGTGATGCCGTTTCAAAATTTGGCTCTTCGGGCATAAGTGTGGGTCTGTTTCCACGGCATAAGTTTATTTGACCCC
>CAZWUK010000123.1:0-3859 GCA_964636685.1 uncultured Oscillospiraceae bacterium | reverse complement strand
GACAGAATATGTCGAAACCGACAAAGCCATGTATACGGATATGCTTGTTTTGTTTGATGCAGATGATATTCTCTACGGGGGATTTTACGAAGATGACACGCAAAAGGATATTCTGTTAGACGAATTGCTCACAAGCGCCGACAACGAGGGCTACTATGTCTCTAAGCCATAAAAGGAAGATATGCATAATGAGAAGGATAATGAAGAGGGCAGTTTTTGATAGTTACCACACCGATGCTGCCAAACACACGAAGCCCATTGTTCTGAAACCTTAATGATAAATTGCATTCGATTTATTGCATGTTAGGAAGGTAGCGTATTATGCTGTTATTTTTGACGGGAAAATGCCAGAATATTCGTAGTTTACTAAAGCAAGACGGGAAATTGACAGCAGAAACCAGGTGCAAAACATCGGTCATATGCTACATATTGACCGTGTGCATGCTCTGTGGCAGCTTGGCTCTGCTTACCGGATGTACAGCTGCTTCAAGCAATGAAGACGCAGCGCCTACAGCGCTGTTTTATGGCGGGCTGATTGCCCGCAGCGGGAACAATGTGTTCTTTTCCGATATCGAAAACGGTGGCGTGTTATGTGCAATACGCGAAGACGATGCGGCACAGGAAGCACGGCTGTTATCTTATACGCCAACGGCAAACATCTGCGTGGTAGGTAATGATTTATACTATACTGATGTTGCCGGTAGTTTTTATTTGCAAGAGGCAAACGGGCAAACACGTGTAATGATGCTTCCTGCCGGTGCCCGAAATGTAACCGGGATATTGGCGTTTCAGGGGCTGGAGGACGAAATTGTATGGGGCGGCAAGCTTTACTGCATCCGTGATTATAAACAATACCTAAAGGCAAACGCGAAGCAGCCCGCTGTATCCGAGCAGATCAGTACCGCGATGGACGGGTATTGCTATGGGCTGTATCAAGAAAAGAATGCGCTGTCGTTTACAGAAGCCATTGTACTTTCAGACGAAACCAACGATGCCGTAAACCAAAAAAGCCCGCAAATACAAACAATGGCCACGGCACGCTTACAACCGGCAAACGTGTTGATCGCTTCTTTGCGTAATGCACGCCGCCGAAACGCAAGCGTAGCTTTACTGGGCACGCAAAGCGTCATTCGGGATACCACCAAGTCCGTGCAGGATTATTATAACAAATTGGCGGAAGCTGCCGATCTCACGCCGGTGCACCTCATAACGCCAACCCCGGCGGAAATTGACGCAAAGACCCGTGAAGCACGTAAAAAAGAAGCCGAAAGCTGGAGAAACTATGGAGAGGGTATTCCCGAGGGCTATCGCTACGGGGGCGTATCCTATACCTGCCAGGGCGACGGAACGTATTCTTACGCATATTATTACTCCACGAAATATGGAGAATCCCCCATACTGGTTGAGCTTGATCATGTAACAGGTAAAACGAAGATAGACCAGATCAAGGAAGCGCCTAAGGTGATGGACGATAAGCTGTATGCCATTGACCAGAACACGGGCGCATTAGTAGAATACAGCGGTGAGAGCGCCGGTAAAACCATATGCGGTTTACCGGTAGATCAGTTTGCTTTTGCGAACACCGGCGATATCATAGTGAGCTATACCGGCGTTGAGGGTGAAGCACAATCCGCGCTCGTCAGTAAAAAGCTCTATACGGAAGATTATGTTGATGAACGTACAGAGCGTGCAAACCCTGCGCCAAATAGCGATAAGAGCTGGTTTACGCACACCACCCCGCCGGATAAAGCTTTGCCGGAGTACCTAAAAAACAGCTTTGTTGATTATGCCGATCATCCGTATGGACGCTCTCCTAACAGTTATTATGAGATCGGCTACGCCGGAGGTGATAAAGTAAACGGCGCCCATTGGATAAAGGTGGATGTGACATACGATGCGGACGGGAGGAAAATCGAAACCCGCACACCTGCCAAACAGATGCGCGTTCCTCCGGCATACCTTGACTCAAAAAGCATGGCAGAATATAACAATCGCTACCAACGGATAATCGATACGCTGCAAGAGGAAGCGCGCCTAGCCGAGCTTCCCCTCGTCCCGCCGGGATACCATCTGGAACCCATTGACGGCGATTGGTTCAAGGGCACATATCTGGTGCAGGACGAGCCCGATGTGAATCCATCCGACGCGGCATTGGCTGCTATTGAGCTTTCCAGAGGAAATGCGGATGCCTTAGAAAAACTCTATAGCCCAGACGAGCTGGAAAAGCTGATGAAGTATTACGACGATAACATGGATGCGCATTTAAGCATCATCAGGTCCTTGATCGCCGACAAATCCTGCTTGCACGACAGCCCAATCGTGGATGAGATTTTTACTCTTTACAAGCAGCAGGCGGAATTTGAGGTGCGAGAGAATGTAGTCAACGGTAACACAGCGGCCGTGGAAGTCCACATCATCGAAAACGCAGATATCCATAAGAACGTGGCGGACTTTAGCGAACGCTCAATGGAAATCATGATGGATTACGCAGAGCGTAACAATAAGGATTTGTTTGACTTAGACAGCTATTTCTCTGAAATGTCCGCGGAACACATGATGGCCGCCAAGGAGCTTGGAACGGTTGCACAGGATTTTGATATCACGTTGACCATGACCCTGTCGGACGATAACCAATGGGTGCTTGAAAACCCGCAGGAGGCTTTAGACCGCGTATTTGCATCGGACGGACATATCAGCAAAGACGGAATGAATGCCTTTGGGAATATCCAACCTGATCCCCTGAAAGAGAATCTAGTGGGCAACTTCACCACACCCAATGCAGACACACTGCAAATCGATTATGACGATGTGCTAGGGCGCACGCTTGTATCGGGCACAGAAAACGGCGATGCAATACGCTTCTCCTTCTATGATAACGAATCGACAGATGGCTTCTTTGATACCTACTACTATGCTGAGGAAGCAACGCCCGGTGAAGTGCCTTTGGGCAGGGTGTACGGAACCTACAAGGATGATGTGCTCTATACGGCGTTCTCCTACATGGATGGCGATATCGGCACAACATATTCCTATGTTGATACCGATTTGGTAACGTATACCCGCGATGCAGACGCGCCAACAGACGATACGCCGGAACCGGCGCAGCGGACGGGTGAAACCCCGCAGCCGCAGGAGCAAACCCCGCAGCCGCAGGAGAATACGCCGCTACCTCAAAAAACACTTGAACCAGCAAAGCCCTTTACTGACCGCACCGGTGCTGCAAGCAGCTGGGATTGGTACGATCACGCAAGCTGCTCCGAAGATTATATCCCAAATGGCCGTTATGTCAGCGAGAACGGGCGCATGATATTCGAGATCGATCGCCCTTTTAATGAGGAGTCATGGGAATACTATACCAGATTTCGCTTAATGAACATGAGCGAAGCAGGAGAAATCCTGGTGGATTTGGTGTTGAGCGACATGAGCGCTGTCAGCGAGGGCAGCAAGTTTACGTTGATAGGCGGTGCGGATGAGCACGAATTTCAGATTATGGCTGCAAGGCAGGGAGACATACTTATCACTTTTAACGATGGCACGAAAGGCGGCAAGGAAATGTTCCGCAACAAGCGCTTCCGGCTCTCGTTCGATAGAGACGCCAACGTAGACCCATCGTTGATTTATGGTACGAAGGAGTGGAAGGCAGCAGGGCATAACCGATGAGATCAGCGGATTAGATATTTGCATTACCCAGTCTGCTATAGGGAAGAGCCGGAGGCTCCGGCGACCGCTACACCATTTATGTCAACGGTCAGCAGCGGTATCTGTTCTTTGAACGCAGCGCGAATGTAAGCGGTAACGTGATTGGGAGATGGTTCATGGAACGCAGTGTTTCATGATGCAGGAAGGTTCTGCATAGATG
>CAZWUK010000122.1:0-3878 GCA_964636685.1 uncultured Oscillospiraceae bacterium | reverse complement strand
CGATATTGATTGTAAATGATTTTTCGTCTATACTTCGGAGTAAACACAATATGGTATTTGCACAACCATTTTGTGCGTGCTAAACTATTTTTAGAACGTCACTTTCTAATCCTCTGATCTGATCGTTTTTCGATCAAATAAAAAGAAGGCATTGTATGGTTTAATCTGACGCATTCTCTGACAGATTATTCCAGGCAGTGCCTTTTGTGGTATCATTATATCGTTGTTATGAAACAGGACAGCAGACCCACCCTGAGAAAGTCCGTCTGCTGTCCCGCCACCAGTCACAGCCATTAAGACTGTACCGTACGAGACTAAGACAAAATATCCTGTTGTATTTGAGTACGCCGGACAGGGTGAAAGCCTTGTTTCCCTTTCCGTCAACAACGGCGAGGCTATCAAAAATAAGATCGTTCGCGGAGACATCAAGGGCGTGAAGTACGGCGAGAACCCCACTGGCGGCGCGCCCGTTACCCTTGCGGGGGCCGTCATGGGCCTGTTCGCGGCGGACGATACGAAAATGACCGCCGAAACCGCACTGCTTACCACCACCACGGCGGCGGACGGAAGTTTTGCCTTTGAGAACATCCCCTATGGGCATTGGGTGGTGGCGGAGATCACCGCGCCCCCGCTGTACACCATAAGCCCCGAACAGCACCACATCTACATCGGGCCGTGCGAACAGGTCTATGAAATCCGCGTGGACGACACGCTCATTCGCGGCGGCGTTCAGCTTATCAAGACGGAGGCCGTGGACGAGCCGGGCGCTGTCAAGCAGGACGACGACAACCATTTCCTGCGCAGGCTGGAGGGCGCGGTATTTGAGCTGTACCGGGACGTGAACGGCGATAAAAAGCTGGACAGCGGCGACACGCTGATCGGCACGCTCAAGGAGACCAACCCCGGCTTCCATGAAATGTATGGCTTGACCGCCACGGGCTATTTCGTAAAGGAAAAGACGGCACCGGCAGGCTATAAGCCCGATACGAAAGCCTACTATTTCGCCATCACCGAGGATGGACAGACCTATGTTGTGGAAAACGCCGGCGCAGGAAAGGGCTTTACCAACGAGGCGTACCGTGGAAACCTGAAAATCGTCAAGGATTCCAGTGACGGACGCAAGGACGGCTTCGCTTTCGAGGTCAAAAAGGGCGACGGCTCTTATTGCGAAACCTTCGTGAGCGACAAAACCGGCGTGATCGAGGTCAAGGGCCTGCGCGTGGGCAAATATACCGTGACGGAGATCGCCAACAGAGCAAGCACGGGCTATATCATCCCCGACGCGGCGACCGTGGAGATCAAGAAGGACGCCACATCGACCGTGCAGCTTTTCAACGAAAAACCGAAAACGCCCGAACCCACCAAGCCGGGAACGCCCACGCCTACGCCGACCCCCGCGACGCCCACCAAGCCCGTGCCGCAGACCGGCGACGATAACGCCCAGCTTTTGTGGATCATTCTGCTTTCGGCATCTGTACTTGGAGCTGGCGGCTGTGTGTTCCATTATTTCTATGGCAAGAGGAAGAATATCCTCTCCGCAAAGCACAGTGTAGTGATTCTGGCGCTGGGCATTGCCATGATCGCTTTGACCGTAGGCAGCGGCGTCATGCTCTCGTTGGAGCTGGGACAGTATGAGCGGAGCGCCCAAACCTATGCGGAACTGACCGAGTACATTACGGTCGAAACGGCAGCACCCGCCGAGGATGGCGGCGAGAATAATGCACAGATTGAGGATGCGCCGGAGGTTGACCCCGGCGCTCCCTCCGTCCTTCTGCCGGATGTGGATTTTGCCGCGCTGCGGGAGAAAGGCCCCGGCGTGACCGCATGGCTGACGCTTGAGGGTACGGTGATCAATTACCCCGTGGCGCAGGGGCAGGACAACAGCTACTATCTCAAACACCTGTACGACGGAACGGCGAATAAGGTTGGCTGCCTGTTTGTGGACTACGAGAACGCGCCCGGCTTTGCCGACCGCAACAACATCATCTACGGCCACAACATGCGCGATGGCTCCATGTTCGCGTCGCTGCTTTCCTATCAGGAGCAGGCGTATTATGACGAGCATCCCACCATGCTTTTAGTCACGCCGGACGGCGGATATGTGGCGGAGCTATTCACGACGTTTGTGGCAAGCCCCAGCGAGGCTCCCGGCGTTTCGCCGTGGACGCTCAAGTGGAAGGACGACGGCGCTTATACCACATGGTTGAACGCCTTGCAGGAACGGTCGCTGTTCCAAAGCGAGGTTTCCGTTACGTCCAGCGACAAGGTGCTGACGCTTTCCACCTGCACCCACAGCGGGAAGGATCGTTTCATCGTCATGGGTATGTTGGCGTAGCCGTATGCACAGACGATGTTCAGCTTGCCGCGATTGATGCCTTCCGCAATAGCTGTCCCATACCAATTATGATAGTGCCGAAGGGTTACAGCGCATCCCAACGCTTTCATTGCGCACAGGTTTGCGCCACACAGTATATGAAAACAGTTGGTTATGAATTAAATGGCCGCGATAATATGCAGTATTTCCTTGATACGCCAAGCCAAACGCATAAGCCATTAACGATTGTTACATTTGAAAGTTTATGCCTGTGCGTGGAGTCTCGCACAGTCGAGGTGTGCGGGCAAGAGGTCTATCTGACGGCAAAAGAGTTTGATGCGCTTTGTCTGCTGATCGCAAACCAAAAGCGTGTCTTGACCTTTGAGATCATATCCGTCCGGGTATGGGGTGAAGAATATATAGACAATTCTCCCAAAGCTGTGAGCAATCTTATCAGCAGGCTTCGGCAGAAATTGAAAGTGACCTCCGAAGCGCCCGATTTTATCAGGAGCATACATAGCGTAGGCTATAAGTTCGATCCCATCACATAAAATTGTGATATTTTTAGGATAACTTTAGGATTTTTTGATAACAAATCACGGAAAGCGTGCGGAAAGTCTCATATACACTTTTCCCTGTTAATACGAATGGGGGAAGAAGAAGAATGAGGTAAAAATGGCGAACGGCAGCGCAAGAGCATATCAACGGGGCTGCCCGTCAAGGGGAACAAAAAGAGAGCCGAGGATATGCTGCGCGATAAGCGCAAAGAGACAAAGCAGGAAATAGAAGCCATGCCCGCATCCGGCGATATTCTATTTGCCGACTACATGGAGTTTCAATGGTTGGAGTATATGCGGCAGGAGATCGCACGGAAAAAGCTCAAACTGACGACCTTTGGCGGGTATCAGATGAATGTTCTGTCAACGATTGCGCCGTGGTTTAGGGAAAGAGGCATCCTGCTTCGCACCTTGACAGCAGAGGATATTAACGAATTTTACGATGATTGTCTGGAGCGCGTCAAAGCCAACTCTGTGCTGAAATTCCATGCCAACATCAGCAAAGGGCTGAAAGTCGCGGTAAAGAAGAAGCTCATTCCATATTCTGTTATGGGAGAGGTGGAACGGCCCAGCCCTGAAAAGTATGTTGGTAAGTTTCTAAGGCAGTCGGAGGCGGTGGCGTTGTTTGAAGCTGTCAAAGGCCATAAGCTGGAGCTGGGTGTGATACTTGGCGCGTTCTACGGGCTGCGTCGTGGCGAAGTGGTTGGTCTGCGATGGGACGCCATTGACTTTGAGACGAACACCATCACCATCCGGCACACGGTTACGACGGCAAATGTTGATGGGAAGCACATGTTGGTCGTGGACGATACCACCAAAACAAAGTCAAGTTTCCGTACACTGCCGCTGGTGCCAACTTTCCGCGAAAAGCTGTTGGCCGTTAAGGACGAGCAGGAATACTACCGAAAGCTGTGCGGCAAGTCCTACAGCAAAGCGTACAGCGGGTACATCTACACGGATCAGCTTGGGGAACGTATCAAGCCGCAATACCTGACCGAAGCGTTTCC
>CAZWUK010000121.1:0-3904 GCA_964636685.1 uncultured Oscillospiraceae bacterium | reverse complement strand
TCGTCCGAATAGGCGTCTTATCCGGGACAAATATCTATTGACAAATTCGGATATTTCAGCCATTCATTTATGCTTCTGACAAGCCGTGAGTAACAAACACCCCCTTGGTGACATTCCCCAAGGGGGATGGGTCGAAATTCTTTACGCCATAAATAGCTCGATATCGTCATCCACTTTCCCGATTCCGGCGATCCCAAACTTCTCTACCAGTACTTTGGCAACGTTCGGAGATAAAAACCCAGGCAGCGTCGGGCCGAGGTGTATGTTTTTCACGCCTAGGTACAGGAGCGCCAGGAGGACGATGACAGCCTTCTGCTCGTACCACGCGATGTTAAACGTGATGGGCAATTTATTGATGTCGTCGAGGCCGAACACCTCTTTGAGCTTCAGTGCGATCACTGCCAACGAATACGAGTCGTTGCATTGTCCTGCATCCAGTACCCTGGGGATGCCACCGATGTCGCCAAGCTTCAATTTGTTGTAGCGGTATTTGGCACAACCGGCGGTCAAGATGATCGTGTCCTTCGGCAGTTTTTCTGCGAAGTTGGTATAATACTCTCTCGACTTCATTCTGCCATCACATCCGGCCATCACGAAGAATTTCCGGATCGCTCCTGACTTGACCGCCTCTACTACCTTGTCTGCCAGCGCTAGAACCTGGTTGTGCGCAAAGCCACCGACGATGCTTCCCTCCTCAATCTGCTCCGGCGCAGGAAGGGTTTTAGCCATCGCGATGATCTCAGAGAAATCCTTTTTCCCGCCTTCATCTGCAGCAATGTGCTTGCATCCCGGGAATCCGCTAGAACCTGTGGTGAAGATCCTTCCTCGAACCTCTTCGTTCCTAGGCGGAACGATGCAGTTGGTCGTAAAAAGGATGGGACCGTGGAAAGTAACGAACTCTTCAAGCTGTTTCCACCAGGCATTTCCATAGTTGCCAGCGAAATGATCATATTTCTTGAAAGCCGGATAATAATGGGCCGGTAACATCTCGCTGTGAGTATACACGTCGACACCCGTACCCTTGGTTTGCTCTAGCAATTGCTCAAGATCAGTCAGATCGTGCCCTGAAATGAGGATTGCGGGATTGCTACGAACGCCGATGTTGACCTGTGTGATCTCAGGGTTGCCATACTTGGACGTGTTGGCTTCGTCGAGTAATGCCATTGCCTTGACGCCGTACTCGCCGGTCTTGAGCGTAAGGGCCACAAGGTCATCTGCTGTGAGAGAATCGTCCAATGTTGCCGCCAATGCTGCATAGACAAAAGAGCTGATCTCAAAGTTCTCCTTGCCGATGTTCATCGCGTGTTCCGTATATGCGGCCATACCTTTTAGCCCATACGTAATCATCTCGCGAAGCGAACGGACATCTTCGTTTTCGGTCGCAAGAACGCCGATCGTTGCTGCTTTGGCCAGCATGTCTTCCCGAGAATCGACAGAGAAGGTAACAGCATCGTGCAAAATATCCGTACTGACCGATTTCTTAAGCTCATCCCTGACCGCAATCATCTTTCTGATATGATGTTCAATCGCGCTATCGTCGAAGTTCGCGTTGGTGATTGTCATGAATAAGCTGCTAAGCACCTGGTAGTTTACATCACCAAGCTTAGTGGCATCGATCTTCCCTTTGACAACGATCTCTGAGATGCCTTTAAGTGTGTAGATGAGAAGATCCTGAAGCCGCGCGACATCCTCGGTCTTTCCGCAAACGCCGCGCACCGTGCAGCCCTTTCCACCGGCCGTCTCCTGGCACTGATAACAGAACATGCTCATAATGGCCTCCTCCTTCATTCCTCTATTGGTTCAAATTCCTCTTTGCCCACAAAGCAGATTGGGCATTGCCAATCATTTGGTATTTCTTCGAACGCCGTTCCTGGCGCTACGCCACTATCCGGGTCGCCGACTTCGGGATCATAGATATACCCACAGGGAATACACCGATACTTTTTCATATTCAACGCTCCTCTTCGTGATTGATTTCTAGGTTGCATTCAGTGCTTATCGTAATTATTGGGGTGAGGGAGCTTTCACGACGATCAGCTCAAGTGTTTGATCGTGAAGATTTCGAACATTCATTTTTGTTTGGACTGGGATTTTAAGCAGGGTTCCTGCTTCGTATTCATGGATTTCTTGTTCGTTCAGGCCGATGGAGAGTTTCCCACGAATGACAGTCATGTACACATTGGAATTGGAAAAATGCTCCGGAAGCCCCTCATCTTTGCTAAACACCATATGGAGATAGTGAACATTCTCGTCAAGAACCACTTTTTCGACTGCCTTTTCGTCGCCGACGTAAAGCTTAAAAGCCTGTTCAACCATCATTGTTTACCTCCGTTCGCTAAGCATCCAAGAACTTGCATTTTATTAACATAATTATACCATATCTGGTCAGGTTTGCAAGCCGCGATTTAGGAGCCGTTCCAACTTACTCCCGCCTGTAGTGGATCGCGGCCTTCGGGCAAACCCGTATGCAATTTGAGCACTGATGACATAATGCAGTGCGTATTTCCGCCTTCCTATCTTCTGACGAAACAGCAATTGCACTGGCTGAACACGCGTTTTCGCAGAGCTTACAGCCAATACAAGCATCCTTCTCAACACGATGGGATAGCAATGAAAATCGGCCCAATGTTTTTTGAAGGGCTCCAAAAGGGCAGATCAAGTTGTGGAACACGTACGGCTTATATCTTAATGTAACTAACACCGAAATAACGATCCAAACAGAAAGAATAGGCAAATCTATGTGTAGAAACCTCTTTGAGAAAAGCATCAATGCAATGCTGATCGCTAAAGTTATCCAAGGAAAATGGCCGCCCTTGAGCCACGTTGGCGTCTCGTCTGTTTGCATTTTCAGTTTTTGGGAAATTCGTTCAATCGGGATCATCAGCGTATTCATGGGACATACATATCCGCAATAAACCCTACCGAAAGCGAGAGCGGCAATCAGGCTTACTGCGAATATAGCAAGCCATAGCATTATTTTGCCGTTTATGAGCAAGAACAGAAACAGCCCTAAAAACAAAATGCGAATGAAACTAGGGATACCCTTCATGTTTTCTCCCCTCTAGCGCCGCCATTATCTGGTGTTTCCTATCAGCAAGCCTGTCATTAATTGTATAGCAAGTCGTTAGTTTTGTATGTTGCAAAAACAACAAAAAACAAATCTTTTCTTACCGTATATCAAGCCGTTGTATCTGCGGGACTATCGGGCCTGCGCATACCATTCCTGCACGCTCTCTTCCATTCGGGTCGCGCGAAAACCGTGTGTGCGCAAAAGCTCCACCGCCTCCACCGACAGCATGAAATACTTTCCCCTACAATAGGCAACGATTTCCTTGCCTGGCGGGAACAACGCCAGGTGCTTTTCTAGTTCGACCAAAGGGATGGAATTCGCACCGGGAATATGCAGGGCTTCGTACTCGTCTCTTGGTCGTACGTCGATTAACGTCACGTCATCCCGTTTCATCCGCGCGAGCAACTCGTCCATCTCTATCTTTTCCATATTGTCCCTGTTCCGGTACAGCGCTTCCCGAAAACTCCGGATCTCTATCATGCGGGCCTCCGCGAGGCTTTGCAGAGACCGATTGAAGTCGGCGACCGTTTGATCGGCCAATTGATAGAACGAATAGAGCCCCTGCTTCCTGTAAACCACCAGTCTCGCCTCCAGCAGCGTCTGAAGATGCTGAGAGGTGTTGGCGATGGACATGTCCGCTGCCTTGGCAACGGCTTCCACCGTTTTAGCGCCCTGCATTAAGATGTCGAGAATTTCCAGTCTCTTTGGGCTGGAAACCGCCTTCCCGACCTTGGCCAGCATTTGGTACGCCTGGTCCTTATACTCCCGAGAGATCTCTTCCATCAAATCTGAGCCTCATGTATTCAAGGATTCTATTGACTATTATATCGTATG
>CAZWUK010000120.1:0-3966 GCA_964636685.1 uncultured Oscillospiraceae bacterium | reverse complement strand
CACAGATTGCTGACCGTCCAGACCGGCTCTCTTGCCTGCGACCGACATATCCGTGTTATTCCGAATTCAGGATAACACGGATTATGCCGAGAAAATAGTTATCCCGAGGTATGCACGGCACCCCTGCAATAGCAAGGTTTTCCATAGAAATCCTCGGGATAACAAAATCACCGTCGTATAATGAAGTTGCAGACGAAAGTCTGACAACGATGATACGAGGTGAATCAAATGAAAAATGTTAGTGTAGAAGCAATGACAGTCCATGTGCTGGAGCTACTCCGGGAAGTTGGTGTTCCTCCAAAACGGCTGAAGGACTACAAATATTGCGGTTTTGGTGAGATTGTAAAGTATTTCAATGCGCAAGGTAGCACGGCCTACTCCGCAGTTGTAATGGATTCTTACATGGAGCATATCCGAGAGCTCTATGAAGAAGATGAAATCTCCCGATGGAAATGGCAGCAAATCCGCAAGACAGCCGCATGGCTGGAAGAATTCTATGCATCGAGGACCGTAACGCTGGAACCGCTTTCCAAATGGGAAGTGCTACACAATCCGCTTCGCAGAGAACCGACTCGGGAAGAACTGTTGGATACTGAAAACCTTTTTGGATTGGTGCATCGGACAAAACGGGAGCTGTTAAATTTCAACCTGAGTGAAAAGTCTATCCGCAACTACACCTATGATGGATTTGATGCCATCCTGCGCTACTGTACCCAGCACGAGATAACGAAGTATTCAAAAGCGGCACTGGCTGATTTTGTTTCCAATGCTCGCTCTGCATATGAAAATCGTCAACTGTGCCGTAGCGTTTACCAGAATGCACGCAAGGCAGCTGCCTTATTGGAGGAATACCACGATACCGGGAAGCTCAACTGGCACTATCTTCCTGCCTGGGACACCAAAGTATTGACGCCGCTCTTTTCACATGCCGTAGACAACTACTGTGAAACGAACCGTCACAACCAAACCTTAGCTGAGGGAACCATCGCCACCAGCAAGAGCGCTATTCGCCAATTCCTGTTTTGTGTGGAAGATATGGGCTTTCATGATTTTTCAACTATGACACGCAGGACGGTGAACGATTGCATTACGATTTTAGCCCCCAAGTATCCCTGCGGTATGAAAAGCTGCATCCCGGCGATTCGCTCGTTTCTGGCTTTTCTGCACTATAAAGGACTTACTGTGGAGGCATTGCAGACGGCGATTCCGGAAACTTCTGCACCCAGACGGGCAATTCGCCATGGTTTTTCACCGAAAGAGCTGGAACAACTGCTGTCGGCCCCAGACCGTACAACCACCACCGGAAAACGGGACTATGCCATGATGCTGCTCGCCGTCCAAACTGGCCTGCGCGTGGTCGATATTTCTGGTCTGACGTTCCAAAGTATTGATTGGCACAGATCAGAATTTCATGTGATACAGCACAAAACAGGCAGAGCGCTCTCCCTGCCGATGGAGCCGGAGGTAGGAAATGCCCTTGTCGACTACATCCTGAATGGCCGCCCCGCGTGTGAGGAATCTTTCGTTTTCTTGAGCAAAGATCCGCCGTATCGCAAACTTCACAACCGCTCCGCAAGCTCCATTGTGAGCAGGTACGTACGAAGATGCGGCTTTGACCGTGAAACCATCCCGCGCAGGGGGTTCCATAGCTTCCGGCGTTCCTTTGGTGCCCGACTGCTGCAATCCGAAATCCCTTTGGAAATGCTCAGCGAGCTGCTTGGGCATTCGAACATGGATTCCTCCAAGCCCTATGTCGCTGTCGATGAGGTCGGCCTCCGATCCTGTGCAATTGGGCTTTCCGGGATTGAGGTGAAAGCAGGTGGATTGCAATGGTGAACCGCGTATACAGCAGTAATTTTTCAACGTACATCGAAGCGCTTATCCAGCAGAAGCGTGCGCTTGGTTATCCATATGAGGAAAGCGAGCGTATACTGACTGACTTTGACCGTTTCTGCCTGAACCAATTCCCGACGGAACACACTCTGACAAAAGAGCTTGGGCTGGCTTGGGCGGTTCGCAGGGCGACAGAAGGGGTCAGCACTTTTCGCAACCGCATGATGCCGGTGCGTGAACTGGCCCGACATCTCAATCGGCTTGGTTCGGAAGCATACCTCATTCCGGTGGATTTGACGCCAAAGGCTGCCCGATACGTGCCGCACATTTATACCACGGAGGAACTTCGGATATTCTTTGATGTTTTAGACCGAATCTCTCCCAAGAAAAACTTTCCGATCCGCCACTTTGTCATTCCAACATTCTTCCGGCTGATTTACTGCTGTGGCCTGCGTCCTATTGAAGCACGGAAGCTACGGGTGGAAAATGTAGATTTGATGAACGGCCATTTGACGATTTTAGAATCCAAGGGGCACAAGGACCGTATTGTTCCGCTGGCGGAAGAAGTGTTGGCGTTATGCCGACGCTACCATATGGCAGTCTGCCGAATCATGCCAGGCAGAGAGCTGTTTTTCCCTGATTCCAAAGGAAAGCAGTATACAAAGGAGTGGGCGGAGAAAACCTTTCGCGTGCAGTGGGCTAAAACAGGCATTGCGCAATCCGGAGCCAATCCGCCACGAATTTATGATCTCAGGCATTCTTTTGTAACACACAGGCTGTATCTGTGGATGAAGGATGGGAAAGACGTAACGGCGTATCTGCCCTATCTCAGTGCCTACCTTGGACATGCCCAGCTTTCCGATACCGCTTACTACATTCATCTGGTTCCGGGAATTTTCGAAGGCATGGCTGGGTTTGACTTCTCCAGCCGGGAGAGCCTGCTGCCAGAGGTGGGAAGATGAAACAGAGTAATGATTTTTTCCAAACGCTACGGGGATACCTCACCGTATTCCTTCCGTCCCAAAAGTGCTGCAGTGAAAACACCCGCAAGGCTTACCGGGAGGTGCTAAACAGCCTTATTGATTATTTGCAGAGCGAAAAAAGGATTGGACTTGGGCAGGTTTCGTTTGAATTATTTGATGAGACATTAGTGTTGGAATTCCTTGACTGGCTACAAACCACTCGACATCTCACTGCCTCCACACGAAACCACCGACTAATGGTGCTACGATCCTTCTTTAAATATGCTGGTATGGTAGACTGCGCTCAAATCGACCTCCACATGAAACTGAAAAAGATTCCCACGCAAAATGAGCAAGGACGGATTGTGGAATTTCTTACAGAAAATGCCTTAAAAGCATTGCTGACACAGCCGGATATTTCCAAGATCTCAGAGTACCGGAATATGGTGTTTATGACACTCATGTATGATTCCGCTGCACGGTGCAGTGAACTACTGGATCTGCGGGTGCAGGATTTGCGGCTGGATTCCAGCCATCCAACCGCCTACCTCACCGGGAAAGGCAACAAAATGCGCTTGGTTCCCCTGATGCTACAGACCGCCAGACACTGTGAGCAATATCTGGCACAGTTTCATCCGGAACCTACAAAGAAAGGAAGTGACTATTTCTTTTTTACCGTTTCCCATGGCGAACGGCACCGGATGTCTCCCGACAATGCTGCCTGCTTTATGAAAAGATATGGTGAGCAGGCACGGTACTCATGCCCCGAGATACCAAACAGGGTGCATCCTCACCAACTCCGACACACAAGAGCCATTCATTTGTACCGAGATGGGATGCCGCTGGCTCTGCTTTCTGAATTCCTGGGGCATGCCAATGTGGAAACAACAAAAATCTACGCCTATGCGGATACGGAAATGAAGCGTGCTGCTATCCAGAAGGGCGAAAAAGCCCGTGGCACCATTTCTGACGCAGAGCCCATCTGGAAAAATGACGACGAGATGCTGCGTAAGCTGTGCGGACTGCGATGATTTTGTTATCCCGAGGATTTTCACGAAAACCCTTGCTATTGCAGGGGTGCCGTGCATACCTCGGGATAACTATTTTCTCGGCATAATCCGTGCAGGGTGAGCCGAAGGTGATGATGTCCACCGGCTCCAGATCGGCGCCG
>CAZWUK010000119.1:0-3991 GCA_964636685.1 uncultured Oscillospiraceae bacterium | reverse complement strand
TAAAATCAAGGGTTTGCGGGCCTCACGGTTCCAAGTGTCATACATTCTTTCGAGTGCCGCACGATCGACCACTCTGACAACCCTCCACAGCGGGAATAGTATACATGATTTTGTTAAGGATTGCAACGTTTTGATGAAAAGAAATCGGTTAGCAAATGCGAACACGCAGTTTCACAGACACCGCCCCATGTTTCAACCGAGTGCAGGAACCAGTGGTCGGTTAGGTCTGCAACAGATCCGCAACAGCCTGCGCGATCATCAAACGCGCCGAATACCAGCTTCGGCAGCTTGCAGTTGACGATCGCACCGGCGCACATGGCGCAGGGCTCGAGCGTTGCATACAGCGTGCAATCGTCAAACCGACCGTTCAACAGCTTTGCGGCAGACTGGAGAACCAGCAGCTCTGCGTGCGCGGTTGGATCGCAGCTTTGCCGCATCCGGTTGTGAGCAGAGCATACCAGACGTCCGTCTTTTACCAGCACCGCGCCGACGGGAACCTCATTTTCTGCAAACGCCGCCTGTGCCTGCGCGAGTGCCAGCTGCATGAATTTTTCGTGTTCTGTCATAGACGCGCCAGCACCTCGTCTGTATCAAAATCAGGATACCAGAGCCGCATGAGCGTTAATCCCTTGGCGGGCGCCGTAGCGCCGGCATCGGTTCGATTTCCGGTCAGAATCGCATCGGCAATTCCGGTGACGGCGCGCTTCCCACAACCGATTTCCAGCATCGTTCCTACAAGAATGCGTACCATATTATATAAAAAGCCATTCCCTTGAATGTCGTAATAAAGCAAATCGTTGCTTTGCGTCCAGCGAGAGAGGGAAATGGTACGAACGGTGTTTTCTATGGTAGTGCCCGCGGACATAAACGCGTGAAAATCGTGCATTCCGAGACAGTCGGCGGCAGCGGCATTCATCCGATCAAACTCCGGCATCGTATGAATGTGCAGCGTGGTCGCCGCCTGAAAAACGCGCGCGTGGGGGCCAAGCTGCAGTGCGTAGCGATACTGCTTTTGCTTTGCGCTAAAGCGTGCGTGAAAATCTTCGGGCGCCTCTTCCGAATAGAGTATCCGAATGTCGGCTGGCAAAAACGTATTGGCGGCGACGGCAAATTTGGAGGCGTCCATACGCGCGGCAGTATCAAAATGCGCCACCTGCGCTCGGGCGTGAACGCCGCTGTCTGTGCGCCCGGAGCCATGCAGCTTGATCGTCTCGGCAGTCACCTTTGAAAGCGCGCTTGCGACGACCTCCTGTACGGAAACGCCGTTTGGCTGTATCTGCCAACCGACGTAGTTTGTGCCGATATATTCGATAATCAATCGAATCCTGCGCGTCATTTTATCACTGCCTGTATTACAAAGATTGCGGCAAGCACGGCAAAGGTAATCAAAAACGCAAACAGGTCGCTTTTGCGCATATGCAGCTCTCGCATCCGCGTACGACCCTCGCCGCCGTGGTAACAGCGCGATTCCATTGCCATAGCCAGTTCATCGGCGCGCCGGAAGGCGGAAACAAACAACGGCACAAGGATCGGGATCATGCTTTTTGCGCGGGCGATGAGGTTGCCGCTTTCAAAATCGGCGCCGCGCGCCATCTGCGCCTTTTGAATTCTGTCAGTCTCCTCAATGAGTGTCGGAATGAATCGAAGCGCGATGGTCATCATCATCGCCAGCTCATGCGCCGGAAAATGCACGATTTTCAGCGGCTGCATCAGCTTTTCCAGTCCATCGGTCAGGGCGATGGGGGAGGTGGTTAGCGTCAGCATGGAAGTGCCCGCGACCAGCAGCAACAGCCGAAGTGTGATAAACAGCGCTTGACGGACGCCTTCCTCTGTGATCCGAAAGATCCAGAAGGAAACGAGTACCCGCTCTCCCTGCGTCAGAAAAATGTTGATAACGAACATAAAGATCAACAAAAAGCGCATCGGCTTTATGGCTGACTTCAAATAGGACAGCGGCACCTTGGCAAGCAATATCATCACCACAAGAAACGCTGCCGGCAAAGCAAACACGGCAAGATGATTTACTACAAAAATGATGACGATGTAAACGATCATCAGCAAGATCTTCGTGCGCGGATCGAGCCGATGGATCGTGCTGTCGCCCGGTAGATATTGCCCTAAGGTCATGTTATTTCCCATGGCGATACCTCCCGACGATCCAGTCCTCCAATTCTTCCGCGTGGAAGATTCCATCCGGCACCGGCAACCCGGACAGCTTGAGTTCCCTCGCCAATTGCGTTACCTGCGGAATGTTGAGACCGAGCGACATGAGCAGCTCTGCCTGTGAAAACACCGCCTTTGGCGTATCCACCATTACCAGCGCGCCGTGATCCAGCACGGCGATACGGTCGGCATGACGTGCGACGTCGTCCATGGAATGGGATACCATGACGATGGTGCAGCCGGTGCTTTCCCGAAGCCGCTCCATCATGTCCAATATGGCAAGACGACCGGACGGATCCAGCCCCGCCATGGGTTCGTCCAGAACCAGATATTTCGGGCGCATGGCGACGATTCCGGCGAGTGCTGTTCGGCGTTTTTCACCGCCCGAAAGATCAAAGGGCGATTTTTCGGAGAATACCGCCGGATCAAGGCCGACCAGCGTCATGGCCTCCTTGACGCGCGTGTCGATTTCCTCGCTGGACAAATGCAGGTTTTTAGGGCCAAAGGCAATGTCCTTTGCCACAGTTTCCTCAAAGAGCTGGTATTCGGGATACTGGAACACCATGCCTACCAGCCGCCGCGCGCGAATGCGCTGCGCCTTGTCGCGCGTATCCAGCGCATCCACCAGCACACTGCCGCCGGTCGGCAAAAGCAGTCCGTTCAGATGCTGCATCAGTGTGCTTTTTCCGGAGCCGGTGTGTCCGATTACACTCAGAAATTCGCCTTCCTGTATGGTGAGCGAAATATCCTTGAGCGCCGGAAATGCCAGAACACTTCCGGCGAGATATTCGTGATTCAGATGTTCGATAACAATTGGCATATGGCCCTTCCAAGCTCCTTGCAGTCCATGGGATCTCCCGTGATGGGGAGTCCCCGCTTTTTGAGTTTTTCGCGCATGGCGATCATAACCGGCACGTCCAATCCAAGCGCGTGAAGGCGGTCTGCTTGGGAAAATATCTCATAAGGCGTGCCGAGAAGCGCCAGCTTTCCATTTGCCATGACGGCGATGCGATCACAGCCGACCGCCTCCTCCATGTATTGGGTAATCATGACGACGGTCATGCCATCTTCCTGATTCAGCCGCGTGACGGTGGAAAGCACCTCGCCGCGACCGGAGGGATCCAACATGGCCGTCGCTTCGTCGAGCACAAGCACCTCCGGGTGCATCGCAAGCATGCCGGCAATGGCGACCCGCTGCTTCTGACCGCCCGAAAGGGAATGGCTCGCTTTATCCGCGTAGGGCAGCATATTGACCTCCGAAAGCGCTTTTGTGACACGTTCGCGGATTTCGGCGGGCGGTATCCCCAGGTTTTCAGGGCCAAAGCCAACGTCCTCCTCCACAATGGAGGTGACGAGCTGATTGTCCGGATTCTGGAATACCATGCCGACCTTTTGTCGGATTGCGAGCGTTTTTCCTTCGTCCTTGGTATCCATGCCGTCAACAAGCACGACGCCGTCCGTCGGCAGCAAAAGCGCGTTGAGATGCTTTGCAAGCGTGCTTTTGCCGGAGCCGTTGTGCCCGACAATGGCGATCATTTCACCGGGCAGAACCGAAAGCGATACGTCGCTGAGCGCGGGTGTGGCGGCTTCTTCATATTGATAACTGACGTGTTGCAGTTCGATCATTTGCAAATCTCCTACTATAATGAATTTACGTTCACTTCGAGTAAAGGACGGATTTCGGAGTGCCTCGCTCGCTACGCTCCTTCGCCATTCCGAAATCATCGCGCCGGGTGTGTCCGGCTGTCGGGTTTGTATATCAAGCCGCTCGCGGCTTTGATATAATCGTCTCGTACGGGCAGAGGTTTCCTGAAATCTCCTTGTGGCT
>CAZWUK010000118.1:0-4008 GCA_964636685.1 uncultured Oscillospiraceae bacterium | reverse complement strand
TTCTTATTATACTCTGGGAAGCGTCGAACCGCCATACGGCATGACGAGAACTTTTGCACTTTTTCCGCACTTTTGCATGGCGTCATCCAATGCGGTCTGCACATCTTGGTAGGGTTTCAAGAAAATTTGGCGTACAAAATCGGGCGCCATATCGGAAACGAGGTAAATATCTGCGTTTTGCAGCACCATTGCGATGGCGGCAGCCTTGTGCCCGCCCAGCTGGAAATCGCGACCGATGCGCTCGATCATGGCTTCCGGCGAGGGGGAGGTGGTCATCCATTCTTCAAATACGCGCTCGCCAAGACCTTCCTTGCAGGAGCCCACGAGGATCACCACGCCGCCCTTTTTGACCGCGTGCTTGGCGTTGTCGAGCGCCTTTTGCGTCTGGTACAGGTTCAGATCCTTGGGTGCGCCTCCCTGGGAAACGATCACGATGTCTGCACGCTCCGGCAGCGGCTTTGCATACAGCCGGTCGAGGAATTTGCAGCCCTCGCGGTGCGCGAGCGTCACGTCGCCTGCAACGGCACAGATGATCTCCTTGTGCTCGTCCAGTACGACGTTGACGATAAAGTCTACGCCGCAAATGTTCGCAGCTTCTTCAATATCCTCGCGGATGGGGTTGCCGGCAAGTTTTCCGGCGCAGGCGCTTTCCTGCACCATGAAACGGTGGTTGCACTGGATGGCGTCGCGCGTGGAGACGCCGGGCATGATTGCCTTTGCGCCGCCGCTGTACCCGGCAAAATAGTGGTATTCGATGTTGCCGAGGCAGATTCTGCGGTCGGCAGTGGCGACGGTGCGGTCGATGTCCACCGGCGTACCCGCACAGGTCACGCCCAGATGGACACAGTCCTTCGGGTCGCCGTCCACGCAGCGAATGCGTGCGTATGCCGCTTCTCCGACGAGCTTTTTGTGCTCCTCGGGCGTCTGCTTTCTATGACTGCCGAGCGCAAACACCAGCGTGACGTCCTCGTCCTTGACGCCCGCAAGCGCCAGCTCGTCGAGTAGCGCGGGCAGGATCTTATAGGTCGGTACGGGACGCGTGAGATCGCTTGTGACGATGGCGATCTTTTCACCGGGCTTGACGATCTTGCTGAGCCGCTGTGTGCCGATGGGTTCTTTGAGCGCGCGCTCGACCTCCGCCGTGCCGGTCAGCCCGTGCTCGACGTGGTTGGGGAGGAGCACCTCCAGTAGGTTTTCGTCCGGTACGGTAACGGTTTGCACGCCCTGACCGAATCCCAATTCGATATTCATAGTTGCCTCCAGCTTTAGTCTTGCGGGAACAGCACAGCGGCATGGCGCAGCGCCTTGACCACGGGCAGCTCTTCACCCGTCAGGAAGCGGATCAAAGCGCCGCCGCCTGTGCAGATGTAGGAGATCTTGTCCGTTAAGCCGTATTTTTCCGTAGCGGTAATCGAGTCGCCGCCGCCGATGACGGTATAGGCTGCGGTCGAACCCAACGCATCCCAGACGGCTTTGGTGCCAAGCTCCGTCAGCGCGTTTTCAAACACGCCCATGGGGCCGTTGACAAACACGGTCTTGGCAGAGAGGATCGCATCGGCATAGACCTTTGCGGCCTTTGTGCCAATGTCGGTCAGACCGACTTCTTCGGGGATGCTGCCAACGTCCGCTTCGCAGCGCTTGCCGTCCTTGACATAGGCAAGGTCTTCGGGGAGCACGATCTTGTCGGCGTATTTTTCGAGGATGGGCTTTGCCTTTTCGATGTATTCGCCGTAGTTGGATTTATAAATGAAGTCGAGGCTTTCTTTGCCGATATTTTCACCCTTTGCAGCGAGCAGAATATTGCTCACAAGACCGCCGGTGAGCACCTTGTCGGCGCTGCCGTTGCCAAGCACCGTCTCCATCATCAGGAACGCGTCAGAAACCTTCGCGCCGCCCAGCACAAAGACACAGGGACGGGCAGGGGATTCCATCAGCTCGGAGATGACGCAAAACTCCTTTTCAAACAGGCGACCCATGGCGGAGGGCAGCTTTTCTTCAAACCCGCACAAAGACGGCTGATCCCGGTGCGCTGCTGCAAATGCGTCGCAGACATAGAGATCCGCAAGCGGTGCGAGCTTTCTCACCAGCAGGGTCTCTGCCTGCTGCTCGTGGGTGAGGCACAGCTTCATTTCAAAGAGCGTCTGCTCCTCGGAAACAAAGCGCACGTTGTCCAATAGCAGGATCTCGCCGTTTTTCAGCGCGCGGATCTTGTCTCTTGCGGCAGGCCCGCACACATCGTCGATAAACTGCACCTCTTTGCCAAGCAGCTCGGAGAGCACTTTTGCATGCGGCTCGGTGGTATAAAAATTCTTGTATTCAATGTCGCTGCCCTGATGCGCCATCAAGACGACCTTTGCACCCTTGCCTGACAGCTCCTTTACCGTGGGAACGCAGGCACGGATGCGGTTGATGCTCTTGAGGGTGTTCGTTTTCCTGTCCACAGGCTGGTTAATGTCCACCCGGCACAGCACGGTCTTGCCCTTGACGTCAAATTCGTCAAGATTTCGGATTCCAAAACGCATAAATCATTCCTCCAGATATGCCACGGGGCGCTGCCAAATGCTTTGGCAGCGTCCCCGTAGTCGGTTCTGTTTGTGTATTACTTGAAGGTACCGATATTGAGGTACTTGTTCGTTTCGGTCGTGGCGGTTTCGCGGGTGTCCTGCATGTGCATGGCGGCGCGGATACCGTCCATGGTTTCGGGGATGGTGACGCTTTCCTGCGGAATGTTGATGGCAAACATAATGTCGTTGCCGGATTCCACAATGCTGTCCTCCCACAGACCGATCTCATACATGTCGCCGCGGGGATGTCCCAGATCGCGGGCATATTTGAACAGCGACGCGTTGCCGAGGAAGCCGTCTGCAATGCGGACGACGCGGATACGCGGATGCTTTTCAAATTCGGCGAGCGCCATTTCCTTGGTGATCTTCTGCTTGCCGGTGGCAACGACCGTGATGATATGACCGTGGGTCACGGGCGTATGCACCAGGATACCGGTGGCCTGCACGTGCGGCATGATGGTCATCAGGTCAACGGCCTGATGGCTGGGCGCCTTGTCGATCTGGAGGGCGTTGGTCAGTCCTCTGTGATAGTCGCCCGGGTCGGCAACGCGGCGGATGATGGTGATGGCGACCTTTTCGATGCCGAAGGCACGGTCGAGGCAGTCCACCGCACGGATCAAACCGGTGGTATTGCAGCTGGTGAGCTTGAGGTAGTCTTTGTCAAGACCCTTTTCAAAGTTGGCATAGCCATGGAAGAAAACATCGGCAACGGAGTTTTTCTCGCCGCCCTGGAAGATGGCTTTGACACCCTTTGCCGCATAGAGCTCCTTGTTCTTTGCGCCGACGCCGCCGGGGGAAGAGTCCAGCATGATGTCAACCTTGTCGATGAGGTCGTTGAAGCTGCCGCACGTGGGGATGTTCAACGCGTCAAACGAAGCTTTGTCGGCGCCGTCCACCAGATACAGATCGTAGGGCATGCCCTTTTCCTTGAGCGCACGGATCGCGAGCGTGGGCGCAAGATCTGCAACGCCTACCAGTTCCATGTCGCCCTGCAGCGCAACGCCGTCTGCAAGACGCTGACCGATTGTACCGTAACCGGCCACACCGACTCTAATTTTTTTGGTCATAGTGAACCTCCTGCTTGATTTTTAATACTTATTGGTGAAATTTGTGTAAGATTACTGGCATTTGTTTATCAAATTACAAGCGTATTGTAGCATATTCCGCACTGCGGTGCAATATCTACAATACATTCTTTCACCATTTTAATAAATGCTGGTAAGGATTCAGCAAGTATTTAGAGAAAAATGATGGTGTGTTTGCACTTTTTCTGGAAATTCGTTTTGTTTCATGCTATGATACAAAAAAGAGGAGTGGTTTTTTATGCGACTGGATCGACTCAACGCAATGGAACAGTATGTGCTGGAGAAGGGGACGGCGTCCCTGGAGGATCTGGCGCAAAAGTTCGAGGTATCGACCAATACCGTGCGGCGGGATCTGATCG
>CAZWUK010000117.1:0-4026 GCA_964636685.1 uncultured Oscillospiraceae bacterium | reverse complement strand
GGGGCAGATAAATCTTCACTTGGTAGGTCGTTGACCCGATGTGCCGGGTCAAGCGGGTGACATTCATGTTCTCGATACGTTTCCTCACTTTCTTGCGCGATTCGCGCAGAGTTCGTATAATGGCCTTATTAGTTCCGAACGATGTAATCAGGAAAATCCGTTCGGAATAAAATCCGCACACTGCCTCTCTACATGGTATTCGCCCTCCTTCGCAAAGATGAGAGTAACCATGATTCACAATGGATGGATTACTCCCTCTACCTATAGGAGAAAACAGGGGGGTCAAAGCGGAACTGTTTTTGAAAAGTAATTTGATATATTTTCGAAGGGGGTGAGGTCAGCATGAGCAAAGCCGATGCAAAACTCCGAAAGTATGTGGAACTGCTGCTTGAAGAAAGCACCATGCACAGCGGCGACGCGGCTGTTACGGACCAGAATGCCGCCGACCTCACCGCTGAACGCGAGCAGATACTTGAATCGGAGCTATATTTGGACGAGCATCCCGAAGAAGCGCCATCTGAAATGGAAGCGGAAGCTGAACAGGCGGTTGTCAAGCGTGAGATGCTAAAAACTGCCATCACCCGTATTGAAAACGCCGCAAGAACGGCAGCGGATTTTGCAGATGTCGTAGCAAAATGGGATAAGCTCGAACAGAACGAGGCGCGGCGGCAACGAGATCACGAGCTGTTGCGCGGCGATATACCCCTTGACTATGGCAAGGCAATAGACGGCGCGATATTCCCCGCGTTCTTCATGGAGCCGAAATGGAAGCAGCTCATGAGCGGCAATTGTCTCGACCTTATCCATGACTGCCCCTTTGAGATGGACGAACTGACCGCAGACGCAGCGGTTTCCCGCCTGATGCGTTCTCTCAATGACGATCACAAGGAGATATTCTATTGGCACTTCATCCGGCAGCTATCCTGTGCGGAGGTTGGTAGAATACGCAGTCAATCTGACCGTAATATCCGCAAAACGCGGGGCGTTATCCTGCGCAAACTGCAAAAGGAGCTTGCCAAAATACTTGCGAAGCGGGAACAAGCGGGACGCAACTTAACCCTGCGGCAGATGGCATTTCTCGAACGAATGGCAAACGGCACTATTGACAACATCGGCAACGGCTGATACGATAGTAATATCATGCTAATATGATTGAATTACTATCCACAGGAGAAGTGTATGGATTTAACAAAAGCAGAGTTAGTCGCGAGAGAGTTGACAATGATTTTAATGTATCTGTCCCGCTTTAAGGAGAACAACCGATTCTCAACTGAGGGTGATGACTATTATGCGTGGAAAGGTTATGCTTTTGACATTCTCAACGCTCTGGATGACAGCGATTTCATCCGGCAAGGAAGTCACCCATCGAAATCCAAGTCTGTGTACATTACCGGCAGCGGCATAAGCTATGCCAAAGGTCTGATGGAAAAGTACGGGATTTCTGATCGGGAGTAAATATGCTATGAACAACATCTTTCAAAACTCAAGCTCCCATTGGGTGCGATATGATCAATACGAACTGAAAGAGGCAAAGGATGGCAATCTCTATGTGACGCCCGCCAAGAACGCCAAGCCGGATGTATATGACCCGTTGAAGGACGCTGACAAAATGGTGATTGACGCCCTGAACGTGGGTCTCATGATGATGGGGCGCAAGGACGATGCAAAAGTCGCTGCGGCTGTAATGCGGTTTATTACCAACTACGGCTTGTTGGGGCTTATGACCGCACTGCCCACTACGCCCACCTTTATGGAATACGAAGCGGTTTACCTTCCGAAGAACAGCTTTATCAAGGAGGAAACGCTTTCAACCGAGGCGTATATCGCCAATTTCTATCCGTTCGAGCAGCCGGATTTCAAGAAGCAGGGTATCGAATCCGTATGGAATATCTCCGGCGACAGGGACATGATGGCGCTTGCCATGACGTTCTCCAACAAGCCGTTAGCGGTCAATATGTGCTTACAGCGCGAATACGCGGAGCGATACGATTGGCTTGCCGCGCAGTTCAAGGATTGGGCGTTTATCTTCTGCACCTCACTTTTCTATTACCGCGATCTCGACAGCATCGATGAGGACACGAAGAATATCTATCGGCAGGCGATGTCATCTTTTGACGGCATCGCGCCGAGCTATCACATCGCGCTGATGGACAAGCCGACCATAGTATGGGATTTCCAATCCCTGCTGCTCGGCATCCAGATGATGTTCAGCTTCGCCCTTGCTGACGAGCAAAAACCGCTTCGCGCCTGCAAGCATTGCGGCAAGGCGTTTATGGCAAGCAGGCCAAACGCGGTGTTCTGCTCCCCGCGCTGCAAGAATCAGTATAACGTGTATAAGAGCCGTGGGAAGGACAAGGCGGCGGGAACGGAGGACGTACAATGAGTGACGAACACGGCTTAACGGCATACGAATCAAGGGAAATACTGTTTTATAAAACCGCGAACGGCGATGTGCGCGTGGAAATCCTGCTTTATCAGGAAAACCTTTGGCTGACGCAGGCGAAGCAGGCGGAGTTGTTCGACGTGCAGAAAGCCGCTATTTCCAAGCACTTGAAAAACATCTTTGAAAGCGGCGAGCTTTTCGAGGATACAGTTGTATCCATTTTGGAAACAACTGCGGCGGACGGAAAAAACTATAAGACCAAGTTCTACAATCTCGACGCCATCATTGCCGTAGGCTACCGTGTCAATTCCAAGAAGGCTACCATGTTCCGCATTTGGGCGAACAGGATTTTGAAGGAATACATTATAAAGGGCTATGTCATGGATGACGAGCGCCTAAAAGAGCCGGAGAATTACTTTGGCAAGGATTACTTTGAAGAACAGTTGGAGCGTATACGGGATATACGTTCCAGCGAACGGCGCTTCTATCAAAAGATCACGGACATCTATTCGCAATGCAGCGCCGATTATGATGTAAGTAGCCCCATCACGCAGGCGTTCTTTGCCACGGTGCAAAATAAGCTGCATTTTGCCGTGACCCACCATACAGCGGCGGAAATTATCTATGGCAGAGCGAACAGCGCCAAGCCCAATATGGGGCTGACTACATGGAAAAACGCACCGCAGGGTCGCATACGCAAATCCGATGTGATCGTGGCAAAAAACTATCTGGACGAAGCGGAGATCGGCAATCTCAACGAGATCGTCACCATGTATCTGGACTATGCCGAACGGCAGGCGCGGCGTGGGAACATCATGTATATGCGTGATTGGGTCGCTCGGCTGGACGCTTTCCTGCAATTCAACGAGGAGGACATTTTGCAAAACAACGGGCAAGTGGCCGCCGCCATTGCAAAAGCCTTTGCCGAAAATGAATATGAAAAATACCGCACGTTGCAGGATAGGGCGTATCAAAGTGACTTTGACCGTTTGGTTGACAAATTGGATTCCAACGACGAGTAAAGACAAGCCCGTAGGCTGCATGAAAGCATTGCCTACGGGCTTCGCAGTTCCGATTTGCTCATTCAACATACACATAATTGTGCAGCACGATTTCCTCCGCACGGTTACGGATGTTGTTCATACGCCGCACCCATTCCATTTGATCGGACGCTTTGAGCGATTCAGTTACGCATTCGCGTTTTGCCATAGCCGGAATGATGCAATCCAGTTGTTCGCGGCAAGCGGTTTCCGTTTCGGCAAGATGCTTCCAAAGCGTTTCAGTCAGCACCATGTTCGAGTATGTGCCAGGACGGTGTTCTTGCAAATAGCGTTTCCGCATCCGTCCGTATTTGCCGATGCTGTACTGCACGTTGTTGGAAAGCGCAAGGTCGGGAATGAGATAATCTCCGTTTTGTGAATAGGTCAATTTCATGCGGGTCTCCTTTGCGGTATAAGTAACGAGTATGAAAAGCCAGATTCTATGGGCATCACCGCCTTTTTCACCATCGCTATATCATTCGCCACAAATGAGCCGCAGTCATGGTGTATTTTGTAGTGGCGTAAACCACCCTTTACAAATTACATCATGAGAGTTGCTGCATATCAGTTTGCTCACCAATGATAGGTTTTGATTTTTTCTCA
>CAZWUK010000116.1:0-4247 GCA_964636685.1 uncultured Oscillospiraceae bacterium | reverse complement strand
CGGAAGCGTTCCAGCAGGCGCACGCGCTCAAGGGCGCCGCGGGAAACTTGGATATTGTCCCGCTGTTTACGGCGCTCGCGCCGCTGGCGGAAGCGCTGCGAAACGGTCGGGACGTCGCCGGTGCGCGGGCGATCTTCCCAAAAATAATCGAGCTTTATACAGAAATCGTTGCCGCAATCACGCAAAGCGCCATCACACCGGAACGCTAAGGCGTGCCGGCAATCGGGCAACACAAAAGCGGCCGTCGCAGGGGGACGACCGCTTTTATTGTGTTTTGCGTTTTACGTTTCCCGCCCTAGGAGCCGCGTCCGGCTTCCGAATCCAGCACCGCCACGGCGACGTACCGCTCGGGAGCAGGGCCGACAAACCGAAACGGATAACAGGTCACAAGCGTGATTGCGGCGGCGTCCGTTTCCGCGTAGATCCCGCCGTCCTCGGGCGTCGTTACATAGAGCCTTGTCACACGGTAATCAAACACGCGCTCTCCCGCTTCAATACGAAGCACATCGCCTTCCTTGAGCGCCTGCATTGCGCGAAACGCGGAATCCCGATGACCAAACAGGACGCAATTTCCGGTGGCGCCGGGCGTTGCAGTCCCTTCCGCATGCCCCGCGCCCATTTCCAGCGACTTTGCGTCCGTGCCCGCATAGATCGCAACAGCGTTTTTTGCCGCATCCGGAAATGTCAAAACGCCAAGCACGGTTTCGGTCGATTCTTCCTGCAGCGCCCCCGCATCCGCCAGCGCCGCGCCGGAGACTTCCTCCAGCGTGAACGTGCTGCTTCTGGCGTTTCGGACGCCGTCGTGCATCCGCTGATCTACCGCAAAAAGCCGATAGGCCCCCATGCCCAACACCGTCAGCGACAGCGCCAGCGCCGTCAAAAGCACCGCGCCCAACGGTCGAATCCGTCTGCGTTTTTTCATGCGTTTATTTCTTCCCCGTCAATGCTTGAACAGGCGTTTGCGGAATATAACGGTCAGCGTTCCGGAGACAAGCACCAGCGCCGCGCCGATCAGCAGCAAAATGCCGTAGTTTCCGGCGGTGTCAATCCGAGGACGGTTGCGGAAAACCACAAGCTCCTCCTCGCCCTCCTCCAGTTCAACGGTCACAACCTGCTGCGTCGGATTCAGGATGTACCCGTCCGGCGCTTCCAGCTCCTTGACATAGTAGGTTCCCGGGAGCAGTCCTTCCAGATATTGCGGTTCGACGGTCGTCACAAACTCCGCCAGCTTTGTTTCGCAGCTTTCGTCGCTGTAAATCCCGATCACCGCACCCACAAGGCGCTCGCCCGTCTCATAGTTTTCTTTGGCAACGCCGATTTTTCCGCGCGTTACGGTATGATTGACCATCGACACCACGGCGGTTTCATGCGGGTTCACCGTGACGAAGGCAACCGGTTCGTCGGATAGATGATAGCCGATCGGCGCTTCCGTCTCTACCACAGTGTAACCGCCGGGAATCAGTTCGCCGCGCAAAATCAAGCCCGTTTCGTCGGTGACAAGATCGGCGTAAAGCAGATCCGAAGCGTCCTGCGAGTCTCCGCGATAGATGTTGAATTTAGCGCCGGCTACCGGCCCACCCGTTTCATCGACCTTGATAATCTCAATCTGTCCGTAATGGGTGTTTTTAAAGCGGACGGTATCGATCGGCACCTCGTCAATGTCGTAGAAATAGATCTCCGTATCCGGCACATAGCCGATGGGAGCGGTCTTTTCGCGCAGATACCAGCGGCCTTCCCGCAGCCCGCTAAACTCCGCATAGCCGTCCTGGTTGGTCGTCTTCTCATACAGTGTTGGCGACGTAAACGCTTCGTTATTGGCAAGCTGGAACACCGCGCCTTCGATGCCCGCTCCGGTCGTGGAGTCATACTTATAGACGCGGATGCTGTATTCGCCCGGATCATCGCAGGTATAAGGCATCTCGGCATACAGCGACGTATCGCCTTCATACGCGCCAACCAGCACCTGCGAGGTGCAGCGACCGCCCTGCGGCTGGTACAGGTAGCCGTCAAAGGCCACCTGCTGGGTGCCGGAAACCCGGATGCTGAACTGCGCATCCGCCGGAACGCCCGTCACGCGCACCTCCGTGACGCCATCCGGCAGACTTTCCGCGCTGACCGTGGCGCCGTATTCTGCGGTCACGTCCTTATCAAACGTATGTGTCAGGGCGACCGGCGAACCATCGACATTCACGCCGTCCGTGCTGTAACGGAAAATTGCTTCAAACGCGCTGCCCGACGGCGCGCACGCTGCGGTCAATTGCACCGTACCGATCGGCGTCTGGGTCTGCGTGATCGGCGCAAGCGCCATGTACCAGTTGTATAGCGCCGTTACATTGGGGTCGCTCTGTGTAAACACCGCGTCGTTTGCAATCTTCCAGATGGCAAGCTGCGCGGCGGTGATTGCCTGCGTTGACGTCAGCGTCGGTATTGCGCTTTTTGCGATCAGTTCGGTCATGGTCATAAACGGATACGCATTTTTCACGATGCCGCGGATCTTTGCCGCGTCGTCCGCGTCAAAATAATCCGTCGCCGCAAGATCCGCGCGGCTATACAGGCTGTTGTTGACAATGTAGGTTGTGGAGTCCACGCAATATGCCAGACTGGTGTTGTCGGCTGTGTCCTTCAGACGCAGCAGAGCCGTAAGATACTGTCCCACGGTGTTTCCCGTCTCGCCGATGCCAACGTATTTATAGTCGTACCCGCCGTCCGCAACAGCGCCTCCCGCTACTGTCAACAGAGACATGAACACCAGAATCCAGCCCAATATGCGCTTTAGTTGTCTCTTTTTCATCTGTCCGCCTCCTGCATATATTTTGGTCACAAATGTCACCACTTCATTACATATGAGCAGGCGATCCAAAATATCCGTCCTGCAAGGCGCCGGCGGCACAATGACAAGCAATTCGTCAGCTGTGCGTAAAAAAAGCGACAGGCTGTTTTTTCCTGCCGCACTTGTTTCTATCGCTCCTGCCCGCCAAAGCGAATGGTCACGATCTTTCCTTCGGAGTAGGTTCTTTCGATATACAAGGCGTTGCACGCTTTGGCAAGCCCCGATAGGATCTCCACCGGCGCCTCCGGCGTTGGCTCCTCAACCGCTTTTGTCACCGTTGCAGAGGCCGCGTCCGTCAGCACCAGCATCTCCCGTACGCGCGGCAGGAGCGCTTTTGCCGCTTCTTGAATATGCCTGCTCTTTTCGGCAGCGTCCGACGCCCCGGTGGCAAGCTGTATTTGCACCAGCCTCTCCAATGGCGGCACAAGCGCCGCCAGCCCGTCCGCCGTCCCATGCAGACGATCCAGCGCGCGTTCCCGAAGCAGCAGAAATTTTCTCTCCCGGCGGCTCCAGCCCCGCGTCAGCAAAAGCACCAGCCCCAGTAAGAGCAGCACAGCCCCGACCCACGCGAATATACTTCTTTCCCATGACAGAAAAAACAGCGCGCTGCACACAGCGCCGGAAAATACCGCAGAGACAAAGAGCATGCAAAAATTACGAAAGTCCAATTCCGATTCCTCTTTCTCCAATGTTCCCTTGCTTGCAATATGTGCAGTTTTGCGCTTTTTTATCCGGCGTGCAACACGCTATTTTTAAAAGCCGCTATGCCTCGCAGCATACCGTTTGCAGTGCGAGCAAATCGCCCACCGTCACCAGCAGCGCCGCTGTCTTTTCCAGCTCCTCCGGCTCGGTGCAAGCGGCAATCGCCGCCGCAATCGCCGCTGCCAGCGCGATGCAATCCCCCTTCATGGCCCCCACCTCCTTCCGTTCACAATGCGTCGGTATTACTGCATACTATGACACCGAAACGGGAATTGCGCGCGCCCACTATAACGCAGGAGGGATGTTTTTCCATGTCGGTTCAAATGACAAACCAAGCGGTCATCACCTTTGAAAGCAGCAAGGAAACTGCAACCGTTCTTTCCAATCTGGCGGCAATCGACGTTGGAAGCACGCTTACCGTCCGAAAATGTACGCTTGAATCCGCTTATCGGCGCGATTCGGAGCTGACCTACACGCTCTAGCTTGTCAACAACGGCGCGTCCGCGCTCACCGATCTGATCGTTTCCGATGATCTCGGCGCTTATACGGTCGCAGGGCCTTTGACCGTGCTGCCGCTGACATATATAGGCGTGCCGACGCTGTACGTCAACGGTTTGCTCTCCGTGACGGTGAACGGCGTCGCAGCGACGGACTTCCGCGATGCGGGCGGCGTTTTTATCTGCCCGTCCCCGGGAAGCAGCGCGGTTTTTACCGT
>CAZWUK010000115.1:0-4263 GCA_964636685.1 uncultured Oscillospiraceae bacterium | reverse complement strand
CCCCTGACCTCCAGCGTGACAGGCTGGCATTCTAACCAACTGAACTACCGGGCCATATTGATGTGGTGGGAACAACAGGGCTCGAACCTGTGACCCCTTGCTTGTAAGGCAAGTGCTCTCCCAGCTGAGCTATGCTCCCCCGTCACAAACAAATTGCGCAAGGATTAGTATAGCGTAAGAAGCGAAAACTGTCAACGGAAAAATATCAGGAAAAGGAAAGTTGTGTAAAAAGATCCGAAAGCTTTTCCGGATCCAGACGCCGGTCAACGCCATCAGAATTGGTAGGAATGGGAATCACCCGGATACCGGAAACCGGGATCGCCTTCAATGCACGGTAAAGCTGCATGAATTCCGTCATGGAAAGATTCCCCCCAATCCCCTTTTGCACGATAATCTTTGCCGCCGCAATGCGGAGCACGTTTGTCATTCGCAATTTCTGAACGCTCGCATACAGGAAGGCCTCCTGTCGCGCAATATAAGCGTCCGCGTTCAAGTCCTCCTCGCCCATGTACTCCGCTACCGCAGCGCCGTCCATCTCCGTCCCGTGAATCGTCAATGGCCCGACCGTGTCAACACAGGCGGCGATATTACGCATCTCAATATGAATAAAGCGCGTATATGTCACCGGCAGCGTGCTTTCCAGCGCTTCGAGCGCCGCGCGATCGGTCATCGCTTCAGAAAGCGTCCGCCCGCCGCTTCCCATAAGATCGTACGGAATTGAAAGCAGCGTACAGCCGTCCTCGTCCAGCCGCAAGAGCGCCGCGCAGCACAAATAGCCTTTGGGTGAGAAGCAAAGCACCGCTACATCCATCCGCTTTTCCGTAAACACCGCCTGATACCGGGGTATTTTTGCGTCAAGCTGCGACGTTTCCTCCGGCACGGATTCCGTTTTCTCCGGCACGGCGTCCATGCCAGGGGTCTTGGCCGGCAAGGCGTCCGGCGAGGCGGAGACTGGCGCTTGGCTCTCCGACGGAACGATCACGACAGAAGCCTGACGATCCTCTGGCACGGCGGTCGGCGTCACGGCGCTATTTTGCGTTTTTGCACCCGGCGCCGGATCGAAGCGCAGCTCCTGAACAGCAAAATTGCCTACCAGTCGAATGGCCGCATAGATCAAAAGCAATGAAACGACCAGAAAGCCCGTCGTTGTGACGATGCCGATATGCGTCTGTTTTCGCGGTGTTTTCTTCTGTTGTCTCATACTGTCCCTGCTCCATTTCTCAACGTACTTCTGTTAGTTTGGTTGATTTGGATTGCCATATCCCTCGGAATGATATATAATTTAAAAAACTTTGCATGCTTGCATTGCGTGCAACAGGAGAATAACCGTGGAAATAAAAAGCAAAAGCCGTTTTGATACTCGAACGTTGGTACTGACCTCCGTTCTGATTGCGCTGATTGCCGTGATGACCTTCACGTCTCTCGGATATATCCGCACCGGCATATTATCCATCACGCTGCTGCCCGTTCCCGTCGTAGTTGGCGCGATCTTGCTGGGGCCGTCCGTAGGCGCGCTGCTCGGATTTGTTTTCGGGCTGACCAGCCTCTTGCAATGCTTCGGACTTGAAGCGTTCGGTACGGCGCTATTTTCCATCAACCCAACATACACCGTTCTGCTGTGCTTTGTGCCGCGCATTCTCATGGGCTGGCTTGCAGGTCTGATATTTCGCGCGCTGTCGGCAAAAAAAACGCAGCCGCCGCTCTATGCTTTTTTGATTACCAGCGTGTCGGGTGCTTTATTGAACACCGTCCTGTTTATGACGGGATTGTTTTTACTGTTTGGACAAACAGAGTACATCCAAGCCATGCAGGGCGGCATGACGGTGTTTGCTTATCTCTGGGCGGCGGTCGCTTTGAACGCATGCGTCGAAGCCGGCGCCTGCCTGCTGCTCGGTTCGGTAATCAGCCGCGCGCTCTATCGCTTTGTGCGGTATGGACGATGACATGCGGATTCTAGGCGTTGACATCGGGATCTCCCGTACAAAATTCGCGTTGACAGACGGCGGCGCCCCGCTGTCCTGTGGCAGCATCGGGCAGGACGAATCCTTTACCGATGCGCTTGGGCGCTACCTGACCTCAGACGTTTCCGCGATTGCGCTCACCGGAATCGGCGCGCCGAAAATTGGCGGCGTGCTTTGCGGCCGTACGACCCATATGGTGGGTGAGTTTGACGCAATGGCCGCCGGCGTTCGTCAGTTGACCGGGCTGACGGATATGCTGGTTGTAAGTTTGGGAACCGGTACCGCGTTTGTACGAGTCACCGGCGATCGTTTCGCACATCTTGGCGGCAGCGGCGTAGGCGGCGGAACCCTCTTGGGGCTTTCCCGATTGCTGTGCGGCACCAATGACGCGGAGCAGCTGGCACAGCTTGCTCTACGCGGCGATCTTTCCAACATCGACTTAACCATCGGCGATGTTACAGATCATGAGATTCCAAATCTTCCGCCCCACACGACCGCGGCAAACCTCGCAAAGGCTTCGCCCGACACCGCCATCGTTGACCGTGCCGCGGGCATATTGAATCTTCTGTTTCAGACGATTGGCATGATGTCGGTCTTTGCGCTGAAGGACAGCGGTGTTTCCGACGCCGTGCTGATTGGTACGGCCGCGACCCTCCCGCAGGCCGTTTCCGCATTGAAGCTGGTTCAAGGGCTGCACGGCATCCGCTTTCACATTCCGCAGTACGCTCCCTATGCGGTCGCCATTGGGGCCGCCATGCTCATCGATAAAAAATGCAGGCAGGAGAAACAGTATGAAGCAATATAGCGCAGCAATTCTGGGATTCGGCACCGTCGGTTCCGGCGTTTATCGAATTCTGACAGAAAATCACCGTGATCTGATCCATCGAGAGTCGTTGGACATCAAGGTCAAGCAGATTCTCATTCGCGATTTTGAGCATGAGAGCAACCTTTCTCTTGCGCCCATGGAACTGTTCACCACCGATTACAGCACGATTTTGAACGACGCCGAGATCGGAATCGTCGTCGAGTGCATGGGCGGGGTCGAACCGGCACGCACGTTTATTCTCGGCGCGCTCGAACGCGGAAAGACCGTTGTTACCTCCAATAAGGAGGTCATCAGCAAGCACTGGTTTGAATTTGAAGCCGCCGCAAAGGCTTCCGGTGCGGGTCTGTATATCGAGGCGACGGTAGCAGGCGGCATTCCGATCATCCGCACGATCACCGATTCCATGCAGGCAAACAATATCACCCGCGTCATGGGTATTATCAACGGTACAACAAACTATATTCTTACAAAAATGAGCGAAGAAGGCCGGGAGTTTTCAGATGTGCTGAAGGAAGCGCAGGCACTGGGCTATGCCGAGGCAAATCCGTCCGCCGATGTAGACGGCTATGACGCAACGTATAAGCTTTCTATTCTCTCCTCGCTCGCGTTCCATGCGCACATGCCGATTGAGGTTGTTTACCGCGAGGGCATCCGCAATCTGACGGCAGCTGATTTCTCTGCGGCAAAAATGCTCGGCTGCAAGATCAAGCTGCTTGCCATCGGCAAGAAGAACGGAAACAAGATCGAAGTGCGCGTTCACCCCACCATGCTTCCGGAGCAGCATCCTCTGGCGACGGTGCGCGGCGTATTCAACGCCGTATTTCTCACCGGGCACGCGGTAGACGACATCATGCTCTACGGACGCGGCGCCGGTTGTATGCCGACGGCCAGCGCGGTCGTTTCCGATGTAGTCTACGCTTGTCACGCAGCCCCGCACCATCGTTACAGTACATTTCACAATGCGCAGACCATGAGCAGCGAAATCGAGCTGGTGCGTGATTTTGAATGTATTTACTGTATCCGCCTGCACGTATTGGATCAGCCGGGTACGATGGCTTCCATCGCCAGCGTGTTCGCAAAGCACGGCGTTTCCCTCAAGAGCGTTCTGCAGCTCGGTTCCGCCGAAGGCGGTTTTTCGCGCATCACCTTCATGACGCACACGGCGCACGAGCTCAGCGTACAATCGGCGCTCGAGGAGATCGCGGCTTTGCCCTGCGTCGACGCTGTAGAGAATATGATACGTGCCGAAGAATAAGCGCTCGGCGAACGCTCGCTTTTCTTGCGGCGTGTCAAAAAAAGCACTTGACTTTTTATGTCGGTCTGGGTACAATAGTCAAGTGTGAAATGCGCTTGTAGCTCAGTGGATAGAGTGCCCGGCTACGAACCGGTAGGTCGCAGGTTCGAATCCTGCCAGGCGCGCCAGAACACAAGGCCCCTAAATCACGAAAGATTTAGAGGTCTTTGTTTTTGTTCCGC
>CAZWUK010000114.1:0-4405 GCA_964636685.1 uncultured Oscillospiraceae bacterium | reverse complement strand
CTGCACAAAATACGTTGCAGCAGCAATGGAACGGCACATGGTTTGGCTGTTTGTACGTCAGCGATGCAACCGGGGATTTTGCTGGCATTCCCAGTGACTTTTACGATGCTTATATGACGGTCAATGTAGATGCTCAAGGCAAAGGCACACTAAATATTTATCTTAGCGGCGTGGATGCGGCGTTCGCTTCTGCAAGCTGTGAGGCATATGAATCCGGCCTTAATGCCACAGACGGCATGATCGCCGGAGGCGTGAGCATAAACGCCAACAACTGGACATTTCTGCCAATGCCGGATTACCCCGATCAATACACGATGGGAGATGAAATCTCCGACGGCGACAGCTTTTTCAAATTCTCCTTATTTGTGAAAAAATGGGGGAACAGCTGGCAGGCTGAAATCGACAGTAATTTTGCCATTACTCCCCCCTCCATAGGCTGGTATGAGACTGCCATAGCAAACGGTGAACAGCCCCCTCTGGGCGGAAGTAATGCGCCAGGCGGCAGCACTACACCCGCGCAAAGCGGCGATCAAACCGGCAACAGTTTTGATTTTTCCGGCCCGACAGCCACATTCGATTTTGGGAACGACGGCATGGTGGTTTTCACCTATCCGACTGACGGTTTCACCTACGATGAGTATTGGGAGAATCTTGCAAACGAAGATCAGTCCCTTACCATATCCTTTATGGGCGACTGGAGCGAAAGCGATATTCAAGCTGACCTTGACCGTTTTGAAAGCACAGCCGGATCTGACGACTATTCTATGAAGAAGATAACGGTTGCCGGCTACGAAGCAACGCGCATGACTTATAGCGATAGCATGAGTTATACCGTTGAGACTTTGATCAATTTCGGAACAGACGCCAACACCTATCAGGGCATACGGGTTATTGTGGTATCCTACAACAGCTTTAATGAGTGCGTTTCGGATACTGTGGAAGCAATTATTGCATCCGTCCAAGTGAAATAAGAATAGGAGTAGACAATGAAAAAAATATTAGCGATTCTGCTGTCGTTGACAATGATACTCTCTTTTACCGCATGCGGTAAAGAGGGCCCAGATGTGACAGGAAAGTATACGGCGGTCAGCGCCACATTCGATGGCGACGACGCGACAGAATTTCTTAGCGGCGAATACATCGAATTGAAGGCTGGGGGCAAAGGCACCTTTTATTCCGGCTACGAATTTGAGCTTGAATGGAAGCTTGACAACGAGAAGTTTACCGGAAAAGTATCCTTTATGGGGCTGGATGAATCCTGTGACGGTACGCTCAAGGACGGCGTTTTGTCTGTCACCTATGGTGACTGGACATATGTTATGGTCAAAGAGGGCGCAACAGCACCCGTTGGCGCATCCGCTGACACAGGCAGTAAACTAAGCGGGAACTATCTCCCCTCCGGGGTATCTCTCGGCGATCAGCAGTTCAGCTATGAAGATATGGTATCTATGGATATGGCGGACGGCACTTACTTATCACTTAACGCCGACGGTACAGGCGAGCTGGGACTTGCAGGAGAAACGCCGGACAGCATGACCTTTGACGAGGCCACGGGGATTATCACCTTTGACAGCGGGGAAACACTTCCCTTTACTGTGGATGGGGATACCATTACGGTTGACTACTCAAGTATGACCGAGCAGAGCATGATACTCTACTTCACGAAAGAGGGAAGCGAATCGGCGGCAAATGGCAACGTTGCAGGCTCCCTTGCGGATGCTTTTGGCGGCGGAGCGTTTCAATCGCCTACGACAGAAATAGCCTTTCCGAGCAGTTGGTATGGCACGGTGCGTTTTTACGATTTCGTGGGCATAGACTCGGAGGATCAGATTGCGGATGTGTGGGCGTTCTTCGATTACTATGAGGGCAGAGCCTACTTTGAGGTTTGGGAAAAGCCCAGTGACGAGCTTACGCAGGAAGACAGCGCGCTTCTTTCCATGTATGTTTACGAGGATAGCGAATGGATCATACCGGATGTTGGCGACAAGGATGCGTGGCTCATCGATACCTATCTTACGGATGACGATTTAGCTGCTTACACAGTGCAGCTTGAAAACGGTGCGATCAACATTATTGCACCGTATGAGGGCACAAGCGGAAGCTGTACCTGCCAAATCTTCCTGCGTGAGGACGGCGCACCTTGGGATGAGAGCAGCGACCCCCTGCCGCCAAGCTATGACCAGTACAAAGAATCCATAGGCGGATAACACCTGTAAAAACCAGACTTTTATGCAAAGGAGACAGAATTCATGCGTTATTCCATCGAAGGTGGCAGCTTACCTGCCGTAATCCTTAACCTGAATCCCGGTGAAGCAATCCTCAGCGAGGTTGGTGGGCGCACATGGTCAAGAGGCCCTGTGCTGACAGAGACCAAGGCAGAGGGCGGAGCCGGTAAAGCCCTCGGACGCATGTTTATGGGTGAGAGTCTGTTCATGAACACTTACACTGCGCAAGGGCCGTCGGAGATTGCATTCTCATCCTCTTTCCCCGGCAAGATCGTCGCCAGAGAGCTGGCTCCCGGGCAAAGTATTGTTTGCCAGAAACGAGCGTTCCTCTGCGCTACCTATGGCGTAGAGCTTGCGGTGCATTTTCAAAAGAAGCTTGGCGCAGGGCTTGTTGGCGGCGAAGGGTTTATCATGCAGCGTATTACCGGCCCCGGCCTTGTGTTTCTCGAAGTGGACGGATACTGTCAAGAATACGATCTGCAGCCCGGCGAGCAACTGATATGCGATACCGGCGTCCTTGCAATCATGGATGCCACCTGCCAAATGGATGTGCAGATGGTCAAGGGCGTAAAAAACATGCTGTTTGGCGGTGAAGGTCTGTTTGATACGGTCATTACCGGCCCCGGCAAGGTGCATTTGCAGACCATGACAATATCCAAGCTGGCAAACCAGATGATACCATACCTGCCACTCAAGAAGTAACAGATAAAGGAGTCGTAACAGTGCAATGAAAAGAGCGATTGCGATACTGCTTGCTATGTTGATACTGGTTTGCCTTGGCGGTTGCCAGCCCAGCGACAGCAGCGCTGAACTGAAGGTTTTACAACAACAAATGCAGCTCATGCAGCAGCAGCTCAACGAAGCGAGAGAGGCCGGTTATGCCCCGTCCGAGGAAGTACAGCAGACCCAAGCGCCCACAGTACCTGGGACAGCAAAACCAAGCGCTAATGGTGATGAGAGCGGCTACCTTGTGCTGACGCTTCATTCGACTATAGACGGCGAAACCTCGGTCATCATCGACGGCCCGATGGAGTTTACAGCCACGGCGGAAATCCCGGAGGGTATGGCTGTTGCGTACTGGGAATTAAACGGCGAGCAGTATTATGAGGATATGGAGGACACCTTTGCTTTCACCGCGCAGGGAAATACGGTGGTAGACGCCAGACTGCGCCCCGAATTCAAGGTAACGACCATCAACGCCGAAATGCAGTTTCTCGACACAAAGGGCAAGCCCAAGGGCGATGCGTTCACAGAGTTCGTATTTGAAGAAGACTATCAACACCCGATTACAAAAGAAACACTCCCGGGCGGCTGGATAACGGTGAACGTAAAGGCGGTTGTGCCCAAGGGGTATGTTGTGGACTATTGGCTCATCAACGATGTACCGTATTACTTCAACCGCACGGTCACAAGCTTTACTGTGCATGACTTGAACGAAGCCACCGTGTATGAAGTGGTACTGAAGAAAGAAAACGCACCCTCATCAACGCCAAAGCCCACGGCCAAGCCGACAACAGCGCCCACACAAGCACCCGTATATACGCCTGAGCCTACACAAGTTCCGATATACTATTCGGTTAACTGTTACGGCTGCACATTCTCCGGGGGCGGGTATAGCGGCGCATCAAGTGGCAATGTGCCTGCCGGAACGGTAATCACCGTTACATCCAAATCTAACGGAGGCTACTGGACGGGCAGCTATGAAAAGGGCGATTATTTTAATACACGCGATGCCGAATCGTTTTCCTACACGGTTCGCAATGACTGCGAATTCTACTGGAATCGAGTGATAAACTGATTTATCAGTGTGTCCGGCGGCAGAAAAGTTATTTCTGCCGCCGGGCGTTTTGGTTTGAAAGACAGGTGTTGGCTCAGCTTCTTGGTAAAGCCTGCCATTTGGAGGAAGTCTACTATGCAAAAACGGATAATCTGTATCCTGCTATCATTATTGCTGTGTGTAGTAACTGGCTGTTCCGCCGGCAATACGGATATAGCAAATAAGCTTACGGAAGAATTGACGGAGACTGCGGAGAAAATAACTTCGCCCGCACCGAATTCATCCATGATCCCCTCATTCGGTACTGTTGCGCCCCATTACCCAACGCCCACCCCGTCCGCATCTGTTTCTGCGCCCGCGGAAGAAACGCCACAGACTGCCTATGCGCAAGTCTACAGCGAAA
>CAZWUK010000113.1:0-4420 GCA_964636685.1 uncultured Oscillospiraceae bacterium | reverse complement strand
TGCTGCAAGGCCGACAGCTTGTCTCGCCGGATTTGCAGCAGCTCCGAAAGCTGCTCCTGCGTCATTTCCTGTTCGACAGGCGGTTGCTGTTCCATTTCGGTTCCTCCTCGATATACTCTGCAAAGCGCGAAAACCGCGCCATAAAGAAAGGGGCTGTACAGCCCCTGAAAGTTACTTCCCGATCGCTTCGATCTTGAGCCGCATCACGCCGCCGGGAGTCGTCACGTCAATAACCTCTCCGGCCTTGTGGCCCAGCATCGCCTTGCCAATAGGCGATTCGTTGGAAATCTTCCCGGCAAGCGGATCCGTTTCCGCGGAACCGACGATCTGGTATTTGATCGACGCGCCGCCATCCATGTTCTTCATTCTGACCGTGGCGCCCACGTTGACAACGCTTGTGTCCAACGTTGTCTCGTCGATGACCTTTGCGTTTTTCAGCTCTGCTTCCAGCTGCACGATATCGTATTCATTCTTCGCCTGCTCGTTTTTTGCAGCGTCATATTCCGCATTTTCGGAAAGATCGCCAAATGCGCGGGCAACCTTCAGCGCGTCCGCTATTTCGAGACGACGCGGTCCCTTTAAATAATCCAAACGCTCCTCGCGTTTTTTGATTTCTTCTGGTGTCAGCCAAATTTCTGCCATGTCGGATTCTCCTTTTGGGCAATTCGTTTCCATGAAACGATATGTTCAGTAACGTACATTATATGTTTCGTTCCGGAAGGTGTCAAGTCAGTATTTTCGCCAGTTCTTCGTAGGAATTGCACGCGTTGACCGCCGCGCGAAGCTTCGCCGCGCCCGGGACGGAACGAATATACCACGCAACATGCTTGCGCATTTCAACGAGCCCCCGTTCGCCCTTTTCCGCAATCGTCGCGCGTGCATGGGCAAGCGCGATACGTTTTCGTTCGTTTTCGTCCGGCGGCGTGTAAAAAGTTCCGGACAATGCTGCGTGTACCTCCGCAAAAATCCACGGGTTTCCCAGCGCGCCGCGGCCGATCATCACGCCGTCGCAGCCGGTTTCCGCCCGCATTCTGACCGCGTCCGCGCCGGTGAGAATATCGCCGTTTCCAATGACGGGAATCGAAACGGCGCGCTTGACCTTTGCAATCACGTCCCAGTCGGCTTTTCCGGCATATTGCGCCATGCGCGTGCGGGGATGCACCGTCAAGGCGTCCGCACCGCTTGCCTCCAAACGCTTTGCAAACTCCACCGCGTTTTGATTTCGGTCGTCCCAGCCCTTGCGAAACTTCACGCTCACCGGCAGGCGCACGTGTTTTTTCACCGTCTCCACAATTTGGCCCGCCAGCTCTGGCTCGCGCATCAGCGCGCTGCCTTCGCCGTTGGTCACGATCTTTTGGGCGGGGCACCCCATGTTGATGTCGATGGCTTGTATGCTGCCCGCATATTCCGTTTCGATGCGCGCGGCAATCTCTGCCAAAATCTCTGGCTCCCTGCCAAACAGCTGCACCGCAAGCGGCCGATCCTCGGGCAGTGCGTACAAAAGCTCCGCCGTCTTTTTGCTGTTGTAGTGCAAGCCCTTGGCGCTAATCATCTCCGTCACGGTCAGATCCGCGCCGTACCGGTGGGCAAGCGCGCGAAACGCCGCGTCGGTAAAACCGGCCAGCGGCGCTAAGATCACAGGGTATTCAAATGAAAGCGTACCAAACTGCATCGATTCGTCCCGTTATCAAGCGGCGGGGCTCGTCGTCGGCGTCAAATCCGGCGTCGGCGTCGGCGTTGCCATGGGACGCGGCGAAAGATTCGGGTCGGGCGTTCGAACGTCCGAAAGCGCCGGATCTGTTTCTACGGTCTCCACGTCCTGCATATACCACCGGCTGTTATTGTTGACAAAGTGGATACGGTAGCGCACCGTTTGCCATGCGGGGATCGGGTAGTCGCTCGATTTTTCCCCCTCGGACAGCATGTCGGTGTTAATCGTTCCCTTGAGCGAAATCGTCTCCATAGCGGTCACGGTCGCCTGCACAGACCACGGCAGCACGGAGACCTTCTCGATATCCAGATCATAGTTCATGGACGATACGGTGTAATTATCGTAGGTGGTATCGTCCAGACGGTCGTCGCCCTCCAGATACGATAGCGTAAAATATTCCTGCAAATCCGTATACGCGCCATCGGCGATGATATATTCCGCGCGCAGCGCCATGCCCTCGGATGCAAGAATGTAAAGATTGCTCATGCGTTCACTGGTTAAAAAGGCCGCAAGACAGACGATCACGCCGGCAATGACCAACAGCAGCGTGCGCACCACATACGTCATGCTCCGCCGTGCCGTGCGCAGCGTTTGCAGTTCTTTTTCCTGTTTGGATACCGTTAATTTTTTCATGTGCCTATTTTAGCATACTTCAAAGACAGGTACAAGGAATGCAGGCGGGCGGTTTTGTGAAAAGAACGTCAACGTTGTGTCGTTTCGGGCGAAATGTTCGCTTTCCGCTTTGGCTTTTGCGCTCCGGCTGAGCAGGTGGTATTCAAGAAGCGGATCGCGCGCTTTTCTTGCGTACGATCCGCTCTTGATTGTCGTTGTGCTTATTCGGTTACGCTTTGACGAAATCGACCAGCGGCTGCATTGCCTTTTTGACGCTGCCCTCCACAAAGGGATCGCACAGATGCGCTTCCTTTAGCAGCTCCCGGTACGCCCGGCTCCCGCCAAGATCGCACAAACGCCGGTAATCCTTCCACGCGCTCTCCCGATCCTCTTTCATCTTGCCATAGAATTCAAACGCCGCCATGGACGCCAGCGTGTAATCAATATAATAGAAAGGATACATGAAAATATGCAGCTTCTGGAAGTAGAATCCGCCCTTTTCAAAGATCTCCTTGCCATCATAGTCACGGTCGGGCAGATACTTTTCTTCCAGCTCCTTCCAGACCGCCTTGCGCTCGGCCGGGGTCATGTTGGGCTTTTCATAGACGCGATGCTGGAATTCGTCCACGCATACGCCGTAGGGCACGAAGGTCAAGCCTTCGGTCGTATGGAGCTTTTTGTATTTTTCAGCGGCGTCGCCAAAGAATTTGTCCATCCACGGATACGTGAAAAATTCCATGCTCATGGAGTGGATCTCCGCCGTCTCCGAGGAGCCGAACAGGTATTCCGGCACAGACTGGCACTTGCTGGTGCAGTAGGCCTGGAAGGCATGTCCCGCTTCGTGGGTCAAAACGTCCACGTCGGCGCTCGTGCCGTTAAAGTTGGAGAAAATGAACGGCACATTGTAATCCGGCAGGAACGTGCAATAGCCGCCTGCCGCCTTGCCGGGCTTTGTCTCCAGATCCATCAATTCCTGAGAACACATCATCTGGAAAAATTCGCCGGTATCCTTGGAAAGCTCCTTGTACATGGCAAGCGCCTGTGCCTGCATCTCTTCGCGCGTACCGTTCGGCTTCGCGTTTCCGTCCGGATACAGCAGCGACTCGTCGTAATAGCGGATCTTGTCCACGCCGATACGCGCTTTCTGCGCTTCCCGCAGCTCGTGGCACACCGGTACGAGATCGCGCGCTACCTGCTCGCGGAACTTTTTCACGTCCTCGGCGTTGTAGTCCACGCGACCCATATTGAGGTACGCCAGCGGAATGAAATTGTCAAAGCCCATTTTGCGGCCCATGCCGTCGCGCAGCTTGACAAGCTTATCATAGATCTCATCGAGCTCTGCCTCATGCTCGGCAAAAAAGCCCGCGTATGCGTCGTACGCCAGCTTGCGCGTCTCACGGTCGGTGGACTGCATGAGCATGGACAAGCCCGAAAGGTTGCGCTTTTCACCCAGCAGCTCTACGCTGCAAGAGGCAATCAGCTTCTGATACCGGCTCGTCAGCTTGTTCTGCTGGATCATCGGCACGATGAGTTTTTTGTTCATCGAACGCACCTGCAGCTCGGCAATCTCGATAAAGTGCTTGCCAAGATCGGCTTCCAGCTCCTTGACAAAGGGACTGGCAAGCAGCGCCTGATAATAGGCCAGCGTCACCGGCATAAGCTTCGGGGCTTCGGTATCAAAAAACGCCTGTTCTTTTTCGTAGAAAGCGTCCTTGGTGTCGATGGTATGCCGAATCTCCACCAGCGTCCCCATGGTGGTGACATGATTGTTAAGCTTGTTCAGCGCATCGACGCAATCCTTGACTTCGGCATAGGATTTTGCTTTCTTGATGTTTTTGACGATGGCTTTGCCCTTTGCCTTGACCTTGGCCATGTTTGGCCGTTCATACTTGAATTCTGAAAATACCATTGCGATCCCTCACTCCCAAAATGATTGCGGTACATGCCGTCCGGCACAGTTTGCCATGGGCATGCGAAGCGACGTTTGACCGCGCCCGCATCTTTGCATTTCTTTTCATTTACTATACCACCGCATATACTACAAAAGCAATTGCATGTCACTGCAATTGCCTTTGTGAGCTGACGGATTATTTTTTT
>CAZWUK010000112.1:0-4498 GCA_964636685.1 uncultured Oscillospiraceae bacterium | reverse complement strand
ATATACTTGATGGAATTCATGTGCGCTTGCCGGTGCTTCTTCTAGAGTTCAGATTGGATACAACAAAGGATGTTGAGGCCTATTTGAGCTTGCTCTCGGCGGCGCCAGCTTATCTTGAACAAGTCCTTGCCTATGAGAGAGAACGTTCATCGTGGGGGCTTTTCATGACGGAAAATGCACTCGACCAGGTCATTGACGATTGCAATACCGTTATTCAGGGATTACGTAATAAGATGCTTACGGATGCTTTTCAAAATACGATCTCCCGGATTGACGGACTTAGCAAAGACCAAGCGAGAGGATATAAGGCGAGCCTTTCCGATGTGTTGGAAAACGAATTGATCCCTGCTTACACAGCGCTTGTCGAAGGACTGGAAACGCTTCGAGTTACTTGCCGCAGCGGCGAAGGCATTTATGCCAGTGGCGCTGCCGGTTTGTCCTATTATGAATATCGGCTTAAAAAAGAAGCATGCGCCGACATCTCTGTTGAAGACGCCTTGTTGGCTTTAGAGGATGAAATGTATGCTTTGCTGCTTGCCCAGCAACAGCTGATTGCTGAAAATCCAAAACTGGCCAATGTTAAGCAGACCCCGTTTTCTACGGGACATACTGCAAATGACATGACATTTGCAAAGGAAACTGCAGAAACGTTATTGGGAATATTGTCAGAGCACACAATCGTTACGGAGCAATTGCCAGAACAGTTGAGCAGCGTAGCCGACGCCTTGGCGCTTTCATACAACGTACAAATGGATGCTCAGAAGTTCTTGATCCTTTATGATACAACGCGGGACACAGACCTGTTTTTCTGGGCAAACAGGCTATATCCGGGAACGCTTTATCGAACGCTTTATCAGCGTGCGTTGCCGGACGTTTGTCTGACACAACGCCAGATAGCACTACCGGGGTATTCCGAGGGATGGGCTTCTTATGCGGAAAAGCTGTTAATTGTCAACCAGACAAAATTCGATCCTTCTTACTATTTGATGCAGCACTATACCGCTGTTCTAAAGGAAAGAATACTTCCCGCAATCGGAAGCATTCTGGTCAATTACTACGGGAATGATCTCTCAGAGCTTCGCGGATATTATGGCGCAACCATAGAAAACTTGACTTCTGCCGAGGTAGAAGCCTACTATACCGCGGCCATTGATATGCCGTTCCATCACATTTCCGATGCGCTCGGTTATTGCCTGACCGATAAAATTTTCAGTTCCACACAGGATGCTTTGGGTGATAATTACCGGAGCGCACAGGCTGTGTTACAGTATTTTTCATTTGGCCCGACGTTTTACAATATTCTACAAGAGCAGATGGACGTTTGGGCGGATGGTCAGATGCCGGAATAACTCCCTGTTGACAAGTGGATAAAAAGTGCGATAAACTTATTACAGCAATACAAACATGCGATGACGATGAAGAGTACACATCAGGAGGCAGCAGAGAGTCGATTTGTTTGCTGAAAGAATCGACGGCTTATCGGTGTGGAAAGTCGCATCCGAGCATATACGGTGAGATTGTTAGCCGTATACGTTAGACCGCGTTAAGGTTCTGTAAGGTGGCAGCTATGATGCTGCAACAAAGGTGGTACCGCGAGCGCCCGTTTCGTCCTTTGAGACAACGGGCGTTCTATTTTTATTTGTGAGGTAATTCGGATGGGAATTGAAATGGAAAAAACCTATGATCCATCGCAGGTGGAAAACAAGTGGTATGAGACGTGGGAGTCAAATGGGTACTTTCATGCAAAACCGAACCCTGATAAACCGTCATACTGTATCGTTATTCCGCCGCCGAACATTACAGGCAAACTGCACATGGGACATGCGCTGGACGAGACGCTGCAAGATGTCTTAATCCGTTACAAAAGAATGGCCGGGTATGAGGCCTTGTGGCTTCCAGGCACGGATCATGCGTCGATTGCAACGGAAGTGAAAATCGTGGAACAGATGGCGAAAGAAGGTCTGACCAAGAAAGACATTGGACGCGATGCGTTCTTAAGACGCGCTTGGGATTGGCGCAACACATACGGCACTACGATCGTGAAACAGCTTCGTAAGCTCGGTTCCTCCTGCGATTGGGAGCGAGAGCGCTTCACAATGGATGAGGGATGCAATCAGGCTGTTACCAAGGTATTCGTCGAATTGTACAACAAGGGATTGATTTATCGTGGCGATCGAATTATCAACTGGTGCCCCGCCTGTAAGACAGCTTTATCTGACGCCGAGGTAGAATATGAAGAACAAGCAAGCCATTTGTGGCATATTCGCTACGATGCGCCAGATAAAAGTTATTCGATTACCGTAGCCACAACCCGCCCGGAGACAATGCTTGGCGATACCGCCATCGCTGTAAACCCGGAGGATCCGCGCTATCAAGCTATTATAGGAAAAAACGTCGTCATTCCGGTGGTTGGCAGGGAAATTCCGATCATTGGGGACGCATACTGCGAAATGGAGTTCGGTACCGGCGCCGTAAAAATTACGCCAGGGCACGATCCAAACGATTTTGAAGTAGGCAGGCGGGCGGGGCTTCCCGTAATGCGCGTGTTTACAGATGATGGTCATGTCAATGAACTTGGCGGGAAGTATGCCGGCATGGATCGTTTTGCGTGCAGGAAAGCTTTGGTGGGAGACCTTGACGCTTGTGGCGCGCTGGTGAAGGTTGAGGAGTATACCCACAATGTCGGAACATGCTATCGATGCCACACTACCATTGAATCCATCGTGTCTAAGCAATGGTTCGTTGATATGAAACCGTTGGCAAAACCGGCGATCGATGCAGTACGCAGCGGGGAAATCAAATTTGTTCCGGAGCGGTTTGACAAAACCTATTTTAACTGGATGGAAAACATCCGCGACTGGTGTATTTCCCGCCAGCTTTGGTGGGGACATCGAATTCCCGCTTATTATTGCGACGACTGCGGCGAAATGGTGGTTGCGGCACAGGCTCCGCAGCAATGTCCCAAATGCGGTGGCAGTCTGCATCAGGATGAAGATGTGCTGGATACTTGGTTTAGCTCAGGTATGTGGCCTTTTTCAACCTTGGGATATCCGGAAAACACCGAGGAATTGAAGTATTTTTATCCCACTTCAACATTGGTTACAGGATATGATATCATCTTTTTCTGGGTCGCGCGCATGGTGGTATTCGGATATGAAGTGATGGGACAAAAACCATTTGACACCGTATATGTACATGGTATTGTCCGTGATAGTCAAGGCCGTAAAATGTCAAAATCTCTGGGCAACGGGATTGATCCGTTGGAAATTATCGAGAAATACGGCGCGGACTCTTTACGCTTCTCCTTGTTGACAGGAAATGCGGCCGGAAGCGATATGCGTTTCTACTGGGAGAAGGTTGAGGCTGCGAGAAATTTCTGCAATAAGATCTACAACGCTGCCAGATTCGCATTGATGAGCATTGATGTGTCAGATGTTGAAGACGCTGAATTGCTGGACGCAGAGAAGCTGACGGTTTCCGACAAATGGATACTGCATCGCCTGAATCAAACCGTTTGCGAAGTGACAGAAAACTTGGACGGCTATGAGCTTGGTCTCGCGGCACAAAAGATTTACGATTTCATCTGGACGGAATTCTGCGACTGGTATATTGAGATGGCGAAGCCGCGGCTATATAGCGACGACGCCGCTGCAAAAAAGCTTGTCTCCGTCGTTTTACTGCACGTATTGCGCCAAAGCATGAAGCTGCTGCACCCGTTCATGCCGTTTATAACGGAGGAGATCTACTCGAAGCTTACCGCAGATACCGCTTCCATTATGATCTCGGACTGGCCGGCTGCAGATGCGCATTTTGTCTATCCGGAGGAATGCCGATATATGGAATCCATCATGGAGGTGGTTCGATCCGTACGAAACATGCGCGCCGAAATGAAAGTACCCCCGGCGCAGAGAATTACGATGCGCCTTGTTGTTCCGGAGACAGATCGGTCTGCATATGAAAATGTCTGCGGCTATATTGAGCGACTCGCCGGTGCGGATCAAGTTACGGTTTCTCCTGAAAAAGGAGAAAGCCTAAAAACGGATGTGCATCTTGTTTGCTCCGGGGCGGAGGTTTTTATTCCGCTTGCGTCGCTTGTTGATATTGAAAAGGAGCAAGCAAGAATCGGCAAGGAGATCGATCGTATCAACGGAGAAATAAAGCGTGCGGAAAGCAAGCTTGGCAATGCTTCCTTTATGGCAAAAGCGCCGGAAGCAATCGTGGAAGAAGAACGCGCAAAACTGGCGACTGCGCAGGAAATGCTGCAAAAGCTCCTGCAGCGTAAAGTCGATTTGAGCCAACTGTAATGCTTTTTTCGCTGTCGCCCGAGCGCAACTCGCGTTCAGGCGGCAGCGAAAAAGAAGTCATATTTTTCAAAAACGTTGTTGACTTTTTTGTTGCCCTGTTGTATATTAATAAAGTCGCGGAAAGCGGTGCGTAAAACTTTTCGGGGTGTAGCGCAGTCCGGTAGCGCACGTGCTTTGGGAGCATGGGGCCGGGG
>CAZWUK010000111.1:0-4579 GCA_964636685.1 uncultured Oscillospiraceae bacterium | reverse complement strand
CTTCCGCCTATACAAAAGCGGGACTGTAGCTTTTCCTTTTGCTACAGCCCCTTTTGTATGCGCTTCGGAGAAGGGCTAATACGGTGGGCTTTCAATACCCAGGCGGGCAAACGACCCGGCAGGACGCATGGAGAACGCCAAGCCACCCCGCTATGGCTCAAACCCGATCAGCAGATTCGTTGAGCGAGAGGATCCGTTCGGCCAGCCCGGCGTTTGCAGCACCGTCCCGCATGCGCCACTGCCAGTTGCCGCCCAGCGTACCGGGACAGTTCATGCGCGCTTCCCGACCGAGCTCCAGATAGTCCTGCATTGGAACGATGACCGTATCCGCTACCGACAAAAATGCGGCGCGGATCATGGTATCGCAAAGCGTACTGTCGTCGTCAAGTCCAAGATACTCCAGCGTAAAGGCGCGTTCTTCCTCACCCGCACCCTCCCACCAGCCGAGAATGGGATCGTTGTCGTGCGTGCCGGTATAGAGGACGCAGTTCTGTTTCAAATTATGTGGAAGATTCCAGTTATCCCTATCCGAGCCGAAGGCAAAATCGAGCACCTTCATGCCGGGAAAGCCTGTCTTTTTGAGCAGCGCCTGTACGCGGGGGGATACAACGCCGAGATCCTCCGCGATGATGGTGAGCTGCGGCAGCTTCTGGCGGATCTTTTCAAACAGCGCGATCCCCGGCCCGAGACGCCATTCGCCGACGCGCGCATCGGGCGAGGAGGCCGGTATGGCATAGTAATTGGCAAAGCCGATGAAGTGATCCAGCCGCACCATGTCAAATAGCTTTGCGGTGGCGCCAAGCCTTGCGATCCACCACGAAAAGCCGTCCCTTTTCATCGCGTCCCAATTGTAGAGCGGATTGCCCCAAAGCTGACCAAGCTCGCTGAAATAGTCCGGCGGGACGCCCGCGACCTCGGCGGGACGCTTGTCCTCGCCCAGCAAAAAGGCGTCCGGCGACGTCCAAACATCCGAGGAATCGAGCGCTACATAAATCGGCAGGTCGCCCATCAGGAGAATACCCTGACGGTGTGCGTAGTCGCGCAGCGCCTCCCATTGGCGAAAGAACAGAAACTGCACAAACCTGTGGTAGCGAATCTCCTCGAATAGCTGCGAACGCCAACCGGCGACCGCTTCAGGCTTGCGCAGACGGATATCCTCGTCCCATTCCGTCCAGGGCAGACCGTTGAAATGATCTTTGAGCGCCAGAAACAGCGCATAGTCGTCCAGCCACGGATTCTGCCGCGAAAACGCGTCGATATCCGATTGCAGCGCGTTTCCGCCCTTGGTAAAAGCGCGGTGCAGAATAACCGGACGCGTGCGGTAAAGATATTCGTAATCGACGGACAGATCGTCACGCACAAGCGGTAAATAGTCGCTTGGCTCCAGCAGACCGTCTGTTTCCAGCGTCGGAAGATCGATAAAATACGGATTGCCGGCAAAAGTGGAAAAGCTCTGGTAGGGCGAATCTCCGTAGGAGGTGGGGTTGACCGGAAGCATCTGCCAGATGGCGGTTCCGGAGGCCTTTAAAAAATCGACAAAGTCGTATGCAGCCTTGCCCAGCGTGCCGATCCCACCGGGCGAGGGCAAAGAACTGATATGTAAAAGAAGTCCCGAACGACGCATGCTGTTAAACCTGCCTTTACTGTAAAGCCGGGTGCCGGTTCGAGCCACCGACCGGCGCGAACGTATCCCGACTCGCTCTATGATGAAGAATGACCTATTTCTTAATCATAATACATACCCACCTCCGCAAAAGCAACAGAAAACATGCGAAAAGCAGGTATTTTTCAAAATTCAAAAAAACCGCTTGACGCGCGGGATAGGAGCAAATATAATGTAGCTGGAAACGTTACCGGAAAGTTACCGACAACGTTCCCGAAAAACCGTAAAAAAACGAAGCGGGTGTGGCGAATGATGGAATCACGTTTGACGATCAAGGACATCGCACGAATTTCAGGCGTCGGGATCAGCACGGTTTCCCGCGTTGTGAACAATCGTCCCGATGTGTCGGAGGATACGCGTCGCCGCGTCATGGATGTGGTCAACAGTCAGGGCTATGCTCCCAACAGCAATGCAAAACACCTCAAGCAAATGAATTCCGACTATATCGGCGTGGTGATCCGCGGCGCAAAAAACATGTTCCTTGCCGGCATCATCGAGCAGATTCAACGATTTATCGATCGCACGAAATACCATTTTTTAGCACACTATATCGACGAACAGGACGACGAGATTGTCGCCGCGCTTCGACTGTATCAAGAACGCAAGGTACTGGGAATCATTTTTCTCGGCGGCAGCATGACGGGGCGCGAGGATATTTTAAAGAATTTTCCGGTTCCGTGCGTATTCGCTACGGTCAACGCGTCGGAGATGCCGTTTGACGGTATCATGAGCGTTGCGGTAGACGACCGCAAGTCCGCAAAGACGGCGGTCGATTACCTGTTTGACTGCGGACACCGGGAGATTGCGATTGTCGGCGGTCAGATTGAATCGAGGGACGCGATCGGGCTTCGCTATCAGGGCGTGATCGACAGCTTTCTTGCGCATGGCATAACGTTTGACCGCGCAAAGCGCTACTTGACCTCAACGTTCTCCCTTTCGGAATCCTATCGCGCGGTGAAAAACGCATTGCAGCGGGACGAAACATTTACGGCGATATTCGCCATGTCCGACATCATGGCAATCGGTGCGGCAAAGGCTGTGACCGATGCGGGGAAACGGGTGCCGGAGGATATTTCCATCATCGGCTACGATGGCATCGAATTGGCATCCTATTATCAACCGACGCTTGCCACCATCCGCCAGCCGCAGGAGCGCATTGCAAAGGAGTGCGTGCGCCTGATCTCCAAGGCGATTGAGGGAGAGACCTCCCACGTGCACATTACATTGGAGACCGAACTCATGCCCGGGGCGTCGGTACGGCGTCTCAATACAATTGATTGAAGTGCATAACTGCATTTCATATAGAAAAAATAATACGGAGGGAATCACAATGAAGAAACTGGTAGCATTGCTCTTGGCAGTCGCCATGGTACTTTCGATGGCAGCTTGCGCAAAGACTGAAGCGCCCGCAGCCGATACCGCCGAACCGGCAGTTGAAGCAACGGCAGAACCCAATGCAGAAAAAGAAACCGTCACCCTGAAGGTTTGGGGCGCACAGGACGACCAGACCATGCTGGGCGAGATGATCGAAGCTTTCAAAGCGGCGCATCCCGATAAGGAATACGCAATCGAGCTGGCAGTTGTCGGCGAACCCGATGCCAAGACCCGCTATCTGGAAGATCCCGCTGCTGCGGCGGATGTGTTTGCATTCTCCAACGACCAGCTGAAGGATCTCGTGGAAGCCGGCGCGCTGTATGAAGTTTCCGGCGCCTACAAGGATACCGTTCTTGCAGAAAACGGCGAAGGCTCCATTGGTGCAGTCACGTTGAACGACAAGCTGTACGCCTTCCCCATGACGGCGGATAACGGCTACTTCCTCTATTATGACAAGAGCGTCATCGATGAGACCGCAGTCCAGTCTCTGGACGGCATGCTGGCAGCAGCCAATGCCGCCGGCAAGAAGGTCTTCATGGATCTGTCCAACGGTTGGTACATCGCTTCCTTCTTCCTTGGTGCGGGCTGCACGCTGGGCATCGATGAAGAGGGCAAGCAGGTTTGCGATTTCAACGGTGAAAAGGGACTGGCAGCTGCAGAAGCCCTCAAGGCGTTTGCCGCGGATACCGCGTTCATGACCGGTGACGACGCCGTTCTTCAGGGCGGCATGGGCGACACCCTCTGCGCAGGCGTTTCCGGTACGTGGAATGCAGGCGCCATGATCGAGAAGCTCGGCGACAACTACGCCGCAGCCAAGCTCCCCACCTTCACCGTCAACGGTGAGCAGGTGCAGCTGAGCTCCTTTGCGGGCTACAAGTGCATCGGCGTCAGCAAGCTGACCAAGTCCCCCGTGGACGCGATGGAACTGGCCGCATGGCTGACCAACGAAGAGAACCAGATCAAGCGCTTCACTGATCGTGCAATGGGCCCGTCCAACATCAAGGCCGCTGCCAACGAAGCAGTTCTGGCAGATCCCGCACTGGCAGCGCTCGCCGCACAGGGTGCATACGCTGTGTCCCAGAACGACGTGCTCGGCAACTACTGGGCACCCGCAGAAGCCTTTGGCGCCCTGATGGAAGCCAAGGATTATACGAGCTCCCTGCAGGAGCAGCTGGATGCCATGACCGCCCAGATCGTCGGCTAACGATCGCTGTTTGAGTCCGGGGCGTAAGCCCCGGACTTTTCCGTCTTTCTCTCCGCGCTTTTTCGTCAGGCGGAGCAAGAAAAATTCGTTTTTCGTATATAGAAATGAACGACGGCTATGCTATACTTGTTGCAAAAGGGGGAGGGAGAGGCTATGAACTATCATCTGATGAACCCGCTCCAAAAACTCCTGTACCATATCAGACGGTTCTTTGTGGGTTTGCCCGGGGCTTTGGGAAGCTTTTTCAAAGCGGTGGGCGCTGGAATCGTCTCTTTTTTCACAGGGATTGGGCGAGGGGTCGCCGATTACTGCCGGATGTTCTGGCAGGGCGACATTTT
>CAZWUK010000110.1:0-4597 GCA_964636685.1 uncultured Oscillospiraceae bacterium | reverse complement strand
TATTCTACTACACAAGTTGTTACAAGTACAGCCTGTGTATCTTAAAATATTTATGAGGTGAGGACATGGCTATTTCCAAAGATGCGAACGCGAAACGCTACATCCAAATCGGGTTGAAAATCGCGTATTACCGCAAGCTCAACGAGATGTCTCAGGAGCAGCTCGCGGATTTGATCGGGTTAAACCCCAAATATCTTTCGAGAATTGAAACACCTTCTTTTGTGCAGCCGGTATCCCTGAAAACGCTTTTCGCCGTTGCGGATGTGTTCCATATACCGCCGTACAAGCTGATGGATTTTGATGATTGAGGAACCGAATCAGCGGCACTCAGATGAATGCCGCCTGAACGGAAAATGCCGAAGCGTAAAGCTCCGGCATTTTTATATTTTCTGTTCCACATCAGTCTCTACGGTATTTATTGCCGCTTTCAACTCCGCAATTCTTTTTGCATCCACAAAATGTGTTGCGTACCATTTTTCAATCTCCGCGTCTCCGCTTTTGCTGAAGCGCAGCCGGATAACCGGCGTATGGCCCTGTCCGTTTTTCTTTTTCACCGCCCACTGTTTGTAAACGGTGACAGATGGTTTCAGGTTGCTTTTCTGCGCATAAACTCTGATCTGGTGCATGATAAAGGACAGCTTACGAAGATTAACGGTGCAGACACGCTCCAGATAATCGACACGCCCATGCCGCCAGTCCTCATACTTCTGCTTTGGCAGGACGCCGATCTCCAGCAGCACATCAACCGACGCAGCGTAGCCGCGCTTTTGGCATTGGTGATACATTGCGGAATGTACCTTGCCGGTCAGCTCAGCGTCAGTCATACGCCTGCTCCCGTGTCAAACACCCGGCGCACCGATGTCATTACCTGATGCCATGAGATACCGTCGGCATAGCTGAACTTCCGGCAGTAATCGCGCCACAGCTTTTCCATAATGGGGCTTTGCTCCACTTCATCGAACACCGCAGCAGCATCCTGCATCAACTCGGTGGAGCCGCGCTTTTTGGCTGTTGCGGCAAGGGCATCGTGCAAGACGGCGGCATCAAGACTATCCGCATACAAACCGCAGAGGATATGTACATCGTAGAAGTCACGCATCCGGGTATTGGTGACGGTACGGACAACAATGGTTTCCAGCTTTTCAGCCAGCACCGTCTCCAGATTGTACGCCCACACATCAATCGTCCTGTCCTCAAACATGAGCTTGAAGCTGTATCGGATTTCACGCGGTGTGATGGCATCGCCGGTGGAGATGTCGATTTTCAGCGGCGTCACAGCGCCGTCAAACCGCGTTTCCATGCTGATGCGGATACCGGCGTATTCCGCTTCGTCCATAATTTCGGAGACGCGCTTGATATGGAACTCCACGCCGTCATCGATCTGAATGCTGATGATTTCGGTGATGATGTCCGTTACCTCGTCCACTCCGATGGTTGCGCCCTTTACAGTAGCGTCAATATCCATCGTGGAACGGGCGTCCAGCCCCACCATAGCGGCCACAAGCATACCGCCTTTGAGAATGAATTTGTCTTTATAGGCAGAGCGGGAGATACGCTCCAGAAAACGCTCCATCATATAATTCCGCATGAGAATCTGCGCGTCTGCGGATTTCTCTTTGGAGAGATTGCGAATCAGGTCTTTGAGCTGTCGAGACGATTTAATCATTATAAGAGCACCTCCAAGTATTGACGCAGCTTTGTTTCCACGCGCAGCACGGCAGCATATTCCATCAGCCGCCGCAGGTTTTTGTCCTTCCGTCTGGCATAGCCCTTCATGGCGTCCTGAAAGGTCTGCATCTCAATGTTACTCCGGCTGCGGATGAGATCGCAGATCGTCCGCTCCATATCATAGACCGGCACGGTATGCCCGAAGGAGGTTGTCATTTCGCAGACGCCAAGCTGGTGCAGCTCACGCTTGATGGTATAAACCTTGATACCATCCGCAGTCAGCCGAGAGGGATTGTAGCCGGTCTTGACTGTGACCGTATGCTGCGTCGGCTCGCGGTCAGTGAGGTCATGGAGAAAGAGCGCGGAGTCATGGGAAAAGACCGCCTGCTCACAGCGGGCGTGAAGCAGATACATTCCGTCCGCCCATGCGTCCGGCGCGGCATAAACGCCGTGCGATGCCTGTTCCATAGAGCGGTCTTTTACATATTGATAAAATGTCGGCTTCGATACACCAGCAAGCAGCACATCGGCAGTTTTGACAATCCCGTTATTGTCAGCAACAAGCTGGTCAAGTAATTCGTACTGTGTCATGGCGCACTTCCTTTCTTGCTAACATTATATCCGATATTAGCGCAAAAGTAAACTGCATTTTTGAAAGTTTACAGACAAGTTACTTATCCGTAAATCCTGTCCTGCACCGCGTACCGCAGCCGTTGTAATTGTCCCAGCAGCCATGCCGCCAGCATGGGTAGACCGTAGGGGCTGACGAGAAAGGCGAGCACCAGCATGATGATGCCGTTTTTCACAGAATCCGCAAATAGCATAACAACGCCGAAGAAGCCGAGAATGCCGCCTGCGATGCCGAACACCACAGAGGACAGACTGAGAAGAAAGGCGAAGAACCATATCACAACAGCAAGAGCCGCGATGATAGGCGCGAATAGTATTTTCAAAAGAAATCTCATGGGTTTTCCCTCCGTTCGTTTGGATGATATAAGCATACCGGGGAGTGCGGCGCTTTGCAAGGATGTCGCCGGACATAAGAATAGCGGGGACGATTTACGATAGTCGTAAACCGCCCCCGCAAGGAATATATGCTCCGTCATTTTATCGCGGCGAGGCGGGTAAGTATCTCGCTTGCCGCCTGCCACAACCGCTCCTGATTCTGGAGTATATCATCCATGTCGGCGGCGTAAACGCGCCCTGTTTCGTTCACCCGTTTTGCAAGCTGATTGACGTTGTTGCTGGTGCGCCGCAGCAGCGAAACCATCTCCCGCAGCTCCGGCAAATCCAGCTTCAAAACATAGCCGTCGATAGAGATTTTACGCAGATACGCCGCCATATTCACCGTGCCGAGCTTCGCCATGTTCTGCTCGATGAGCGCCCGTTCCTCCGGCGTTACGCGAAACTTGAGCTGAATGTCCCGTTTACGGTTCGCCATATCACAGCTCCATGTCCTTGCTTTTCTTTTTCGTAGGAGCTTTGGGCGAAGGGGTAGTCTTTTGCAGCTTGTCGCGGACGGAGGGGCGGCGCTCCCGCAGCGGCTGATTGCGGTTTTCATCCTTGGAAATGGTGGCGAATAGTCCCTTACGGTCCTTCATGCCGGAAAAGGTCAGCGAATCAAAGGGAAGCATATCGAATAATTTATCCTGTTCCTTTGTTCCGGCGCGCAGGAGAAAGTCCGGCGAGATCTGCGCCATGAAATGCGTCCCGTTGGGACTGTTCGGCTCCCGTGGGTCTTGCAGCTTACTGAGAATCCGCGCAGCCTCCATGTGAATTTCCTCTTTGGAAAGCGGCTGTGTTAGCAGATATTCCCGCCGTGCCTGTGTGACAAAAAGGTCGGTCAGACCTGGGTGACTGTTCACGACGAAATAACAGTTACGGTCACTCCCGAACGCATCCGGGTTCTCAAATACGGGTACAGTTTTCGCCCAGCGCTTGTTGTCGTCGGATATGCGTCCGTCATGGTCAAACTGTCTGACGGTATTTGCAAGAACATAGAGAACGCGATCCAAGCCGAATTGGTCAGCGACCTCCTTCACACCGCCCGGATGTAAACTGTTTTCGGAGTAATGTGCGGAGATTGTTTTTTCTATTGCTTCTTTACAGGCGGTGTTCGCCTTGTTTGACGCGCGGTAAGTATCAAGCTCATTGTTTTCACGGGCATACGATGCCGGATATTTGTATACCGGGGTGTTTTTCATTGCTTCCCGCTGTTCGCGTTCGACCCGCAGAACGGTATCGGCTCTGTCGGTAATACAGTCAAGCACGATGTCCATATAGCCGGTTTCGCGGTTCTCAAATTCCTTAAAAACGTCGTCCAGCGGCGCGGGAGATTTCAGTAAGGCGGTTGCCTGTTCACCGGAAATATCGTTATTTTCCAGCGACATCAAAATATCCTCGCGCACGGTGTATTCGTAAGTATGGTTTAGGATTTCTTCGGGGGGCTGCGTCAGCAGCCAGCCCCGGTATTTCTCCTGTTCCTCAAACATCTTTTCGTAAAGCTGCGTGTTCAGTTTTTCGTTATCCATGTTGACCCTCCGTAATCAAAAAGAATGGTTTATAGCTCCATGTCACTTGCTTTTTTCTTATCTGCGCTCATCTGCGGCGGCGTTTTTTTGAGCTGCTCCAGCACAGATGGACGCTTCTCCTGCTTCTGCTCTACGGGCAGCACGACCAGCTTGCCGCCCATGCGCATAAAGGTCTCCGGGGTCTTGAAAACCTCGGAGCATTTCTTTATATCCGATTCTTTGAGTGAGCAAAAATCTTCCTCGCCCAAACCTACAATGAAGAAGTTCCCGGCAACGATGTCGTAGATGTGGCCATCTTCATCGCGCAGCGCCCTGTTCAGGGGCAGGCCCTCCAGCTTTGAGGATTCGCCGCAGACAAGCCCCACCCGTTCTTCAAAGGGGTACACGACCTCAATATC
>CAZWUK010000109.1:1547-4991 GCA_964636685.1 uncultured Oscillospiraceae bacterium | reverse complement strand
GTGGAGATGATGTTTGAGGACGAAACCTACAAGCTATCCTTCGTGTCGGTTGAAGTCGTGGACGGGGCGCTGAACGTTAAGGTCAGCGGCTTTGGAAACGTAATGCACATGCGGAATGGGCAGATCGTCGTTCCGTTCTGGGCGTCGGTCTCATGCGATGGCGAGACCGTTCGCGCGGCGAGCGTTTCTTGCGACGCAAGCGGCGTGAATACATATATATTTGAGATGACTCAGATGCCGGAAGCGATCTATCTGTCGCCCTATGACGACGCGGAGACGTTCGTGGAAATCTGGCGCGACCCTGATGGAAAGGATACTGATACGACGAACGCGCCGATCGCGAATGAAGCCGGTTCCTCGTTTGAATGGCTGGGACATACGCTCAGGGCGCAGTTTGCGTCGCGGGAACGCGCGGTTGCTTACGAGGGCATAAGCCTGTATCCGGCGAACGGTATTTTCATAATGGTTCGCTTTCTATGCGACGGCATACCGCTTTCGGAATTGTATGCCAACAAGGAAAGCATACTTATGCTCGACGAAACCCAAGTGCAGTTGGATTCCGCGTCCATTCGCGTGGACGGGGTTGTATTAACCGACGATATGCAGCTTGACGGAGCGTGCGATCAATTTGACGCGCTGTTCCTGTTGAATGATTATGACGCATACCCCTCCTTGATATTCGAGCTGTTTGGCGAGAACGGCGACATTCTGCTGCCAATGCAGGAGATTGCGCAGCACGATTACACGCTTTTTGATGTGTCCGTTCCAGAAAATGAGCGCGATTTTACTTGGGTGCTTGAGCACATGGACGGCGAAAACGACGCTTACAAGCTCCTGTTCGCGCTATGCGAAGCAAAGGTAAATGTCGAGGTATCCTATATCGCGGCGCTTGAATACGCTGATGTGAATGGTCTTTACGACGAGTTCATGCGCCTGTGCTCGGAGGTTGTCGCCGCGAAGAAGTACAATATGCCAAACGACGAGCTGCTTGCATATCTGGAAGAGCATTTGCTCTACGCCGACTCGGATACGGGCGCGAATTACCGCGCGTATCTCATCAATGAGATGAACGTGCCGGCCGAATTGCTGGACATCATGGATGACGGCGGCGCGCAATACGGGTACAGAAGCGCGCTATGGACGGACTCGGCGCTGGAAGGGTTTTACGGAGAGGGTTTGCGGACATTCGTTCCCGATAGCCCGCGCAAGGGCGTATTTCTGATCGCGCTTTCGCCCGATACGGAGCTTAAGCCGAACATGACAACAGCGGAGGGTGATGAAAAAGGCGAATATGAAGCGTGGAGGTACGCGTGCGATATTGCGGATTACCTGGATACGATGTTCGCGGAAATGGATTATACGCCTACCGGAAACCCGAACATCGCTTCGGTCATGATCGAGATCGACATGGACTATCATTCCGCGGGTCAGTATCAGGGCACGAGCGGCATCATTTCCGCTTACAATAGCGAATGCACGCTGCGCGCGTATGATATGACAAGCGGGGAGTTGATCGCGCAGATTACGGGTACGCGCTCGTATGGCTCCACCATTTCAACGTATCAAAAATCCGGTACGATCTGGTGCGATGCGCCAAATATGACGGAAGCCGAGGGTGCGGAGGAATTCGTGAACGCGGTTATATCGCACGTTCCCGGCACGTCCGTCGCGCCATACGAGATGTCTGCCGGAATGGACAAGCCCGCCGTCGCGGAATCTACGCCCGAACCGACGACGGAACCCACGGCTGAACCGACAGCAGAACCGACGCCCGAGCCGGAGACGGATAGTACGCGGAGTATCCTTCAGATTTTAGACGACCCGCTTTACGCGAAGACATATGAGTATCTCGCGGCGGGAAATACCATTCGGAAGGGCGAAAACTCCGATTATGGGCGCGGTTTGCAAATGCTGCTCATCGCGCTGGGACGCGATATAACTATCGATGGGCAGGTCGGGAACAAGACGATCACCGCGTTGAACGATGTTTATTCCGGGCTTGGAATGACCGACCGCGATGGGATCGACGCACCTGGTTTCGGGCGGTTGCTCGCCTGCCGCCTATGCCTGAAGGACGAGGACGCGGCGTACGACGCGCTTGTCGGTTCCATGTCGGAGGACGAGTTTACCTATCTGTGCGCGTGCGGCTTCGAGCTGACGGGGCAATACTACAAGGCGTATCAGAAATTTTGTCTCACCGGCTGGAAGGACGCGAACGAACGCGCGGAAGCGTGCGCGCGGGAGTGGCCAAAGAACGGCGAGGTATATCGCAACAGCGCGTACTCCGGTAAGAAGACCTACCTTCATATCAAGATCGACAGTCAGGACGATGGGCAGGCGGCGCTGATCAAAATCTACGCAAATAACGGTGATCTGGTCAGTTGCCTGTTCATCGGCGGCGCGGGAAAGGTCACGGCGAAGATTCCCGGCGGCACATATATCGTCAAGATGGGCGTGGGAGAAAACTGGTTCGGCGTCGAGGACGCGTTCGGAAGCAAAGGAACCTATCAAACCATGCTCTTCGACGGCGGCGCCGAAACCGTGACGCTTCAATCGGGCTATGAGTATACGCTGACCATCAACACCTCCGTAAGCGACCCGGCAGCGGAAGGCGTCGGCTCAGAATATGAGGAGTACGAGGGCTTCTAAATCTGCGAGGACTGCGCGTATCCTGTGATCATTCGCTATATCATTGCGCGGCTTATCCGATAATATGGAATCATACGGATAAGCCGCGCTTGTATTTTTGTTGCAATCAGTTTAAATGCAACAGTTGACCGATCGCTTCCCGCTTGCCTTATGCCCCCGCTATCTCGGGATGCTCTTCCAGGAACAGATCAATCCGCCGTTGCTCCGTTTTGTTTGGCAGCATACTGTCTTTGTTCAGTACGCCGACCACCTTGCCGATCAACTTTACGGACGATGTGTCGCGAACCCGAACGATTCTGTATTTCTCATCATTGAGCGGGCGGAGCCCCTCGCGCGCATATTCCTTGATCATGCAGACGTTGTTGACGAAGACGATCACGATATCGCCATACTGAGGGATCTCCGACCTCGAAACAAGGACGCGGTCGCCGGAGTGATATACCGGTTCCATGCTGTCGCCGTCAATGGGAACGACGCAGTCAAAACCATCCGGCGTTTCGCTGCGCCGAAGATAAATGGGCTTGCCCATGTCGTCTTCGGGCACATCGTTTCCCTCACCCGCACAGGCGGTGTAGTAATAGGAAAATCCCTTGACCCAGTCGCGCTCAAACGCTTCTTCGCTTTCGTACTCCTCAACGCCAGCGGGTACTTTCGGGTTGAGTTTCTCCATTGTATCCAGAAGCGCATACAGGTACTCGCGCTCTTTTTCGGGGAGAGCGAGCATGCGATCCCATATTTGCTGCTGTGTCGCGGTGTATCGGGATGTTTGGACGACCTTCTTGATTACTCTCGTTT
>CAZWUK010000109.1:0-1537 GCA_964636685.1 uncultured Oscillospiraceae bacterium | reverse complement strand
AAGGTTTCACATAGCTTTTTCACGGTCATCAGGTCGGGACGCGCCCGCCCCGCCTCCCAGTTGCTGACCGCGTTTTTTGATACGCCGACAGCTCTGGAAAGTTCGGGTTGATTGATCCCGATACTGAGCCGGTATGCCCTGATCTTGGCCGCGTACTCTCCCTGATCCAGCGCAATGGGATGATGGCGCGGAGAGGGTGTCTTCGTGCTTCCTCCTATATCGTCGGTTCCACCGGCGGACACCTTGCCTGTTTTTATGATCTTGTCAGAATCCATACGTGACACCTCCGCTTGGTATAGGACGCCATTCCGGCTTTCGCCTTGTCGCCTCAACGTATACACAATTATAGCACATTAACAAGGGGCTGTAAAGCGAGAAAACGAAAAAATGTTCGCAAAACGTCGGCGGGGGTTTTTCTCCAAAAAGGATTGTAAAGACAAATGTAGTGTGATATAATACCCGAAAAGGGTCAGATCGATAGACGCGCATGCTCTGGTTTGAACATTCGTAGGAGCGCGCGGAAACCGTCAGGCCGGCATAACGGGTCGGCATAACAGGTCGGCATAATGCAGGCGCAGCGCGGCGGAGAAACCACCGGCGCTCGTGGAGAAGCGGGGAGGAAGTAATGGAGCACAGAGGTGACTTCGGTTTTGTACGGTACGGCGAGGATGAATCATATGCCGTGTGCGAGAAGTTGAACAGCGCGCCAATCGAACAGTCGGATATATGCCCAGCCCAACTGGGGCAGCCGGATCAAGAGGATTGCTCAAACGGCGTGATTCCATATAAAGCCGAGCCAATGGGCGGGAAAAGGAAGATTCTTGTGCCCGTGCTGACCACGATGAACAAGTTTCTCTTTGATAACTACCGGCTTTCCATGTATACCTATGTTAACCGACAGTTGCGCAACGGAACGCTTTCGAAGCTCGTCGGGGCGCGTGTGCTGAACAAAGTCATGAATCGGGAAAGCCTATCATTTCCGCATGTTACCTTCTGGCGAATCGATCGAACAAGCTTCTATGCGGACGTCAAGGTTGAGTTGAAGCTGGAAACACAGAACGGCGCGCTGGTCTGGAACGGGTATCTCATCCTGTGGTGCGCCTTCTTGGACAAATTCGAGTGCAGCTGCGAGGAGCTTACGGATAAGGTTGATCGGAAGGACGACGGATATGATCAGCTTGACCCGTACCTGATTCCATATCACACCAACAAGCGCGTGGATGAAATCGCGGAGGGAATCTGGAATGAGTATCTTCCGGAGGCATTGACCGACCCCCTAAAGCGGGACGCCACGAAACTGGCAGCGAAGATGGGGCTGGCGATAAAGCCCTGCCGTATTTATGAGCACGATGGAGTCACTACCATTCTGTTTTTTGAGGAAGATGATCTGGCTGTAGGCGATGATCGAATCGAGCAAGACGAGAACGGAAAGAAGGAGCATGTCAAGGCTAGGAATTCAGACCCGGAGCGCATTATGGAGAACACGATCGTTGTCAACAAGAATCTGCCCAGATGGAAATGCATGCAATACGGTATT
>CAZWUK010000108.1:0-5072 GCA_964636685.1 uncultured Oscillospiraceae bacterium | reverse complement strand
GCTTTGAGGCCGCGACAGCGTCGATGAGCAGCTTCAATTCTGGAAACTGGAAACTCCTTGCGCCGATATGATAGGTCGTCTGCTTTTCCCTGCTGGCGATGATATCCATGCCCATTTCCGCAAGCAGCGCAATATCTGCCCGCACGGTCTTGCGGTCGGCATGGATGTTTCTTTCCGATAAGCTGAATATGATTTCGGGCAGCGAAAGCGAATGCTGCTCGTCAGTGTGGCGATATAGGATTTCCTGAATGGCGATCAGTCTGCGCTTTCCAATCTGTGCGTCCATTTGCATTGCCTCCGTATACTATTGCACATTGATTTTGTCACTCTCGCCCACAGGTGTGGATGCAATATCCGTTAGTTCAATCCCTGCCAATGATATCCCCGGGCGCTAACTCTGTAATGCTTAGATCCAGTATCAATTTCCCCGGATATCCTTCGATCAGGGGTATGTGATTATCAAAAAGGAACAGATTCTCAGCCATCTCTTCTAATGTGGATTTAAGGTCTGACCTGGATGAAGCTGTGATATATGCTGGATGCGTCTGCCCATCGTGAATGACGTTTACGTTGTCTCCCTTCACGAATCTGCCGACCTTCACCATGCCCAGCACCACTAACGAGCCGTCTAGCTTTTTCACGCTGTGGCTCTGATCTTTATTGGATTCACACTTCTTCACGGCGATCACCTCAAAAACTGAATCATAATCGCCGTATTGATGCCGTATCGAGGCTTTATAAGCGTCGAGTTCATTGAGCTGTTTTTTGAACTCGGTCAACGTCAGGGCTTTCAGCCCATCTTCTATAAGATAGCGGGGCTCTCCGTTGGAAGTTGGAGACAGACCGGGGTCTTCCTCAATGCGGCCAAGCACGCCGCTCCGATAGGTCGTTTGTTCGTAAGTGATTCTCCATTTGGGGTTTTCGCGGTAAATCAAAGGATACCTTATCCGCATTTTTTCGGCGCAATCGTCGCATATAGTGGCTGTTTTGAGCTTCACATTGAATGTCTCGGTCCATCTTTCTTTTCTACCGCAGACCGGACATGTCGCCTTGAGTGATGATTTCTTTCCCGCCATATTCTTTCTCCTTAGTTAAAATAATATTGCCGCTGTGCTGCCGATAAATAATATAGCAATGCCGATCATCGCAAGCTGCATACGTTTTTCCAAACCGCTCCATTTGACATTCTCGTCGTTGCCAAAGCCAAACAGCGCCAAAACAGAGACCCGTCGGGACTGTCTTGTGCCAATCAGACGAAGCCCTCCGTCAGGGAGAATTTCATACAAAAACGGATGGTTAAATACGTCGTTTCGAACGCCCTTTATCCAGTAGATAACTGAGATGCCCAATGCCAGCGCATACCACGCCGCTCCGTATTCGGGATGGAGCGCCGCGAAGAAAGCGCCCGCCGCCCCCCAAAGCAGCATGACAGTTCGGATCACAGCCGCGGCGAGCAGGGGCGCAAAGATAAGCAGCAGTATTTTCAGCAGCAGAGTCAGCACGCGGGTAGGCGTATAGAATTTGATCTTGACCGGAATATCCGTGCCGTTATGCTTCTCGTAAAATACAGGCTCATTCGAGAACGGATTTTCAGATGTTTTCTTTTCCTCGTTTAGAACCAACGCACCGTTATCCCGCCTTGCGCGACTGGCTTTTCCGCGCAATATGATCCTGTTGAGCAGGGCGTTTCTTCCATCGCCGTAACCGATAAAGAAGAGTAGACCCGCAATCCCTCCGAATACAAACATTGCATAAGGGTTAAAGACAAAAGCCCAGCCTGCAGCAAGAGTTAAGATTAACGTCAGAATCGCAGGCTCAATCAGCCAAAGTCGGGATGGCTTCGGCTCTTTAAGAGAGGTCACGGCAACACGGCCTGTTTGCCCATTTACAACGGCTGTCAGCTTATTTTTTCCGAGCTTCAGAATGTAGACCGGAAGAAGCGCAGGAATATTAACAAAATCACCGGTTATAACTCTCGTCCAAACATCATCGGTGTGCAGAGCCTTGGAAACTACTGGGCGGTACTTCTGTGTCGCTTCGTCCAACACTCTAAGTTGGATTCGTACTTGTGACATATCGTTGAGCTTTACCTTATGTCCCCCGATATACCCGTACTCAAAAGGAACAAGTCCCGTCCAATCAAATGGCTCTATCTCATTGAGTACCAGATTGTCAAGTTGGGAAGAAGTATTGACGGCAGTAAGCTCTAAAAAGCCGTGATAGGTGTATTCTCTGCCCGCCTGATCCCGCTCCGCCTTTCCGGCAACGGGCCCACGAACAAGACGATAGGGCAGATACCATCCCATCGGTTCAGAAGTGGCAGATAATATGAGTTTTCCTTCCTTTGTGTTCTTGTGAGCCTGGGCCCACGCACGCAAACGGCAGGATGCGTCCTGCGCAGTAAGGACAAATGGAATAATCAAATCAGGTATGTTGTCATCATCCTTAAATTCCTTCCGCACAAGATTTCCGCCGCAGAATTCGCACTTTTCGCTGGCCTCACTTTCGTCAAAAAGCATTTCTGCGCCGCAAGCTGTACACTCACAAAGCATGCTGCCATACTTTGCTGATTTTCTGTTCTCCTTATGCAGCTTTCGCCAATTAAGGGCATCCGTCACTACTTCCTGAACGCCTGATAATTCACCGCAATAAGGGCATCGATATGTCTGGCGGATAATATCATAGCCCGCCGCAGCACCGCAATTTTTACAGATGATTCGGAAAGGACTGCTCATGGAAAATACTCCCCAGTATAATTCGTTATTTAGGCTTTGGCGTTTCAAATCCTATCGTACTCAGTAACGCCTCGTTATCAACATATGTATAGTTGCCGTCAAGGACCTGAACACCATCGTCGACCCCATTGGCAGCATCGGGTTTTTCCATGCCGCCCCTGTCCATAATTCTGTCAGCAACAAAATATTTGTAGAACAGCAGCCCTGCGACCAGCAAAGCGACGATTACGATCGCTGCGATAATAATAGTTTTCATTCCTTTCTTCACTTCATATCTCCATTCTTATATGGTTTTTTCAGCTTCTTTTTTATCTTGCGGCAGATCATATTGTCAGGCTTATACTATTTGAAATGCCCTGCACCTCTTTTCATTCTCTCAGAACCGGCTCATATATCGACCAAACCTCATCGTCTTCTCTGTAAAATTCTCGAATGGTCATTTTGTTATAGCTGTTGCGGCTTTCCGTATCAGCACCGGACTGGATCAAAAGGCGAAATATTCGTCGAAAATCCTCGATCATTTCCGGCGTCTTTTTCAGACCCGGATAAAGCTTGCCGGTCAGAGGATCCTTTTGGGGGCAGAGATAGGACGCCTGCCGTATAGCTTCCGAAAGCGTATTGTCATTGTAATTGTTCACCGCATTTACATCCGCTCCCATGTCGATCATCCTTTTCAACAGAGCGTAAGCGCGGTCGGCATCGTCTTTTGTGTGCTTCCATTCAAATCCGTTATTGTCCGGGTTGTCTGCGTCAACGCACGCGTATCTTCTGGAATTCCAGATTGCTACACTGACCGCATCATGCAGCACCGGATGCGCCTGCGGAATATGCAGTTCCGAAGGTTCCATGTAATTGACGTCAGCATTGCTATCAAGCAGAAAATCCACAATATCTCGATGCCAGCCAGTCGTAAGACCGACTTGCAGCGGTGACATCCCCTTTGTATCCACAGGCTTTTTAGGTGCAACCGAATTGACAAGCGATGGGTCCTTTGCAATCATCGCTTGCACCGTTTCAATGTCATCCTCTTTGATTGCCGTAAAAATGTCTTTCTCTTTAACTTTTTTCATAGCCATGGCTCGTCACCTCGGTATCTTCACATTGTTATGCCCACGGATTCGTGCTTTCTGGTGGGCGAACTCCAAGTAAAATGCTGGAGTATTCCCAAAGATACCACTTGCCGTCCTTGGCCTGACGCAGAGAGATTGGCCTTGGGTCGTCAGCTCCGCCGGATCGGATGAACAGTTTTGCACAGCCCGGATTTTCATAGGAATATGCGTTTTCGCTGATTGCGATGGTATACGGTTTCGATGGAGAATAGTCGTTGCTCGGAGCCGCCCCCGCAAAATAGGAGCGGGGCACATAGTCCTTGCCCCTAAAACGGTCGGCAACAAACTGCCTGTCCATTCCGTTCATAGGACGGGGGCCGCGCAGGTATGCAAGCATTTGCAGCGACAACTCTTTATCCTTTGGGTATACGCTCAATGCCATGATCGCCATGGCCGCCGTGTCAAAGGGTGTTGACAATGCCGCCTGCGGCAAAGCCCTGAACACGTCGAGATTTTCGGGTATGGTGTTAAAAACTATTGTAGTCATATTGCTCACTCCTGCTAATAAATGAATATCGCTCTATGTTAAGCAGCTGTGGATCTATCTGGCCGCATTCCCTTTCGCTGTCTCATGATTACGTTAACCTTCATATGCAGAGAAAGGAATAAGGGGGATGCTCTGAATTTGATCTTCGAATACTGCCGCCATCTGCCAAAACAGTTCACTGGTGATAGAAAGCTCCTGTGAAAGCGATTTGTCCCATGCGCCGGAGGTGTTGTGGTAGAAGCCAATCTCCGTTGAGCCTTCATTCTTTTCAAAGGTGAAATAGTAATCCTCGCAGGACAAGCCCGAACCGTCCTGTGAAAGAGTATATACACCGAACATAGAGTACATAGCGCCGCCGGAACCCTGATAAAAGAACTCTCCATCACCCAAATAGTGATAGCTGCTTCTGCTCCAACCTTCAAAGCAGTATTGCGGCATTTTGTCCGCGCAAGTGTACGCGGCCAGTATCTCGCTGCCGCATGAGAAATCAGCACCATTTTCTTCCACCGCACATATCAAAAGCTCCGGTATTTCATCTCCATTGATATCCTCAATTGCATAGCCAATGCTGTTAAGTGCGTTATCGGCATCCTTGCCCATGATAACCTCCATTACCCCGGTTTCGCCTTCGCTTGGTTCAAGCTCGTCGGGGCTGGTTAAAATGAACTCATAAAAGCCCTTCAGCTTTTCGCTGTAGACTTGCGCATAGGCAGTCTGTGGCGTTTCTTCCGCGGGCGCAGA
>CAZWUK010000107.1:0-5375 GCA_964636685.1 uncultured Oscillospiraceae bacterium | reverse complement strand
GACCCGCAAAAGCACACAAACAGGAACCGCGCTCAAACGGAGCGCGGTTCTTTGCATACCCGTTGCCAATTATTCAAACAAATGCCACAGTGAAACGACCGTTACGGTAGTAGAATAGGATACAGTGCATTTGTAATGACAGGAGAGAGAACATGAAAAAAACAATAATGATCCTATCGCTTCTTTGCTGTACGCTGCTCGGCGCCTGCACGATGAAAGAGCAAACGGCAGTTCCTGAGAATACGGCTGCGCCAGAACCGCAAGCGGCTGCGTTGGAGCAATCGCCGGACATTGAGATGACACAGGCGCCTGCTGCACAGTCGGATACGGATGCAGCTTTTTTCGACGCCGTAAAGCGCTACATCCTGGAGGGACAGGAGGAGGCGCCGGAGGTCGGAAAACTGCTCTGGGCAGAATCCTTTTTGGACGCCGTGAATTTTGAAAAGGAATACCGCCTGTATCTGGACGATGGCGGCAAGGCGGAGGATGTTTTGCGCTTCGCGGCATATCTGACCGAAAATGCGCCGGTTCCGGAGAACTGGAAGGCGTTGTTTGAAAAAAGCCTGCTGGAAGACTACCGGCAGACGCCGACGCGCTATGAGGATCTGGGGAATGGCGTCTATCAGGTGTACGTTAAGCTTGACGACGCCGAAGCGCCGTTTGTTACGGTAAATTCGCGTACCGGCTGGTATCACGGCTGAGGAATCGCCGTATGCGCGATGAAGGGCTATCTGAAAAGCAAACAAGCGGCGACAGGACCTCCCGCCGTCGCTTGCCAATATAAAAGACACTTAAAAAAGTGGGAAAATATGTTGGTTGAACCATTCGTAACCAAAGTTGAACCGTGGGATCCATGCCAGCCGCATCGCAATCCCCGTCCAAACCCAGACGATCAGGAGAGAGAACAGAACGAGGCAGAGGATGCCGAACCAGCCGAGCGATTTTGCGCGCGGCGCCGCCTCGACGGGGTAAGACGGATTTGCGGCGGGCGAGGACTGGCTGGCAGCCCTTTCTTGAACGGGCGGGACAACCTTGGAGGGACGCGGCGGCATTTGCGGCTCGGGCGGCGGGGTATGTGCGCTCGTTCCGAAAAACAGATCCTCATCCAACTGCTTTTCGATGCGGTCGATGTCGTTTCGGATCAGGCAATAGGTTTTGAGATTCTTGTCCGCGAGCGTATCGAGCCAAAGCTCCCAGCCGCTGTACGCGGTATCTTGCTGCAGCAGCAGAACCGCCTCCGAAAAAGTACGGCGCGTTACCTGACGAGACAACTCTGCGTCTCGGGTTACGTCGTAGGCCTTGTCGTATATCCGTCCGCCATACTGAACGATCAGCTCACGCAGCGCGTCGCTGTCGCCTGTGCGAATGCGTCGTGCCAGATTCTCAAGATCCATAAGGCGCTCCTTTTCTTTGATCCAGTGCGCATGGGGTAACTATCTGCATTGTAACATTCCGGACAAGCGATGAAAAGTCCTGTTTTGCGGCTTCGGCAGGATAGAACGGTATTCGCGCGGTTTGGAGCGCCCTCTTAGGGCAATGTTGCATCTTTTTAACAATTTGACGTGGATTTGTCACTTTGATACCCGACACAAGACACAAGCATTTTCTATATTATAGGGGAGCCGAATCCCTGCTGAAAGTCACAGCAGCGTCGCGCCGGGATCTTCAGATCACAACGCCGCGGTTCAGGCTCAACTAAAAATTCGGGCGGCGCACAAGCTGCAAACCGCCCTTCTGCTTCCACCGGCAACATACGCCGGTGGTATTTTATTTGAGCTCCCGAAAGTAGAGGCCGTTTGTCCGCGGAGTTTCCGGCGGCAGCTCTCTTTGATACCGCAAAAGCAGATTGCGGCAGGTTTCCCGATCTTCCTGCGTAAAGTAGAGCGTGTAGAAGTCCAGACGTGGCAGCGCCTTATCGGCAAGGTATAGCGGGACGGAATTTAGCAGGGTCGCGTATTGGCGATCATTGCACTGCAACGAAAAAACGGTTCCGCGCCGATCGGAAAGCGTGGGCGTTCCTTGACAGTCGCCGCAGCCGTCCTTTCCCCGCGCGGGACAGGCGCGGTATTGCATCAGCGGCAAATAGCCGTAGACGAGCGCGCCGCGCGGCTTTTCTCCGCCGAGCGCGGCAATGTCGCGCGCGGATATCTCGAATGAAACCGTGGCGTCGGCAAGTCCCATGCGTTCGTACTCCGTCAGCGAAAGCGTATTGAGAATATTCAGACCATATCCGCCGTGCACGGTCATGCCGGCGGTTTGCGCCAGACGGATCAGTCCGAGATTATCAGCTGACACATGGATAATTCCCATGGCGCGCAGCCTTTGCAGCCGGGTAAAGAGCGTTTCCTCCTGCTGCGGAAAACAAAGGGCTGGGAGTTCTGCAATCAGTCGGGCGCCAACGCGATCGATCAGCGCAGGATGCGTTTCCAGCTCTCGCAGCGGCAGCTGAAGCTCGCTGACGCCGTCGTCAAAGCATTGCGCCCCGGAGGAAAAGCGAAGCCTGTAAATCGGAGGATGAATGGGTCTGTAAGCCTGTGGCGCAGCGAAAGCCGCGGGCATACAGGGCTTTTCTTCAAGCTTCTCACGCTGCTGCAGGAGACGTTCGAGCGCTTCTCGCCGCAAAGCGTTGAGCGCGGCGGCAGGGAGTGTCACGCCGTCTGCAATGTCGCTGTGCAGCGTGGCGACGCGAAAAGGCGTGCCGCCTGTTTTCGTGAGACTGCGTGCAGCGATCTCCTCTGTAAGCGGATGCTCGCGCGCGACATCAGGCGCTGCGCCCGCCGCGGTTGCCGCGTGTACGCCATCGCTTGCTGTCAACGATGCAGAGCCGGCGCTTGGGACGGAAAAATGCAGCGTCACCGGCACATTTTGCAGCTCGGTGCGGTAGTGTGCGCGCTGTGGCGCAAGCGCGTCCTTGCCTGCCAGCACATCCTCCTTTTTGCGGTAGCCGAACATTTGCAGGGTGCGTTTTCCGGTCAGATATCCGTCGGTGAATCCGCTGCGGGAAAAGATCGCCTGCAAACCGGCAAGATCCGGGGTCTTTCCTTCGCGGGAAAGCCGACAGGCGTCGATCGCCGCAGAAACATATTCCGGACGCTTCATGCGCCCCTCAATCTTGACTGACCGCACGCCGATCTGTTCCAGCTGCGCGAGATAGGGAATATGACACATATCCTTGAGCGACAGGGCATATTCCCGACCGTTTTGGCGAAAATCAAGGCGGCACGGCTGCGCGCAAAGACCGCGGTTGCCGCTGCGCTCCCCCAGCATGGCGGATAGGTAGCAGCAGCCGGAAACGCTCATGCAAAGTGCGCCGTGGATGAAAACCTCAATCTCAATCTCACTGTGCTCAACGATCTGCCGGATTTCATCGAGCGTCAGTTCCCGCGCCAGTACCACACGTGAAAAACCCAGTTGCTGTGCGGCTTGCACGCCCGCAACGTCATGCACGGTCATCTGCGTGGAGGCATGCAGCGGCATGCTCGGGCAGATATCGCGCCAAAGCTTTGCGACTGCGAGATCCTGTACAATGACGGCGTCGGCGCCGCATCGCGCGATGCTTCGGATCTGCGCCTGCGCGCGCGCGATCTCGCCATCCGTGACAAGCGTGTTCATCGTGACGTACACCGCCACACCGCGTCCGTGACAATAGGCTACGGCGCGCTGAAGCCCGTCGTCGTCAAAGTTTTCCGCGTTGCGGCGGGCGTTGAAGCCCTTGGCGCCGAGGTATACTGCGTCGGCGCCGCTTCGCACGGCGGCGATCAGCTGTTCCTCCCCGCCTACGGGCGCAAGAATCTCAAGTGCTGGCAAACTGCATGCTCCCCTTGCGTTTTTCTTCATTATAGCATAGATTGTTCGTTTGACATTCAAACAGAATGGAATAAAGCTTGCAAACCTTTTTTGCGTATGATAAAATAACCAAGTGCCAAAATGCTGGGAGAACAGCGCGCGCATAGGACAGGTTTTGCAGCAACGAATCCCGCGACACCCGGCAGAACGCCCACAGTTCGGGCAATTTTGACAAGTGAATATCCAGTTTGGCTTCTATATCCCTCCTGAACATCCCTCGATTTAGCGAAATTTGTTCTTGGGATTGAAGATAAGCCGGTGTGATGGAATTGGCAGACGTAGTGGACTCAAAATCTGCTTCGTCCAAAAATATGCCGGTGGCGTAAAGCCCTGTTATATCGGGCGTCCTGACAACTTAATATCGTTTCATTTTTCGATGGGCCTCCTCGATGGGCCTCCGATTTCCCGGAAGTGTTTTTGAGCGAAAACATCGAAATTGAAATATGCCGGAATGATGGAATTGGCAGACGTGCTGGACTCAAAATCCAGTGGTAGCGATACCGTGCGGGTTCGACCCCCGCTTCCGGCACCAGAATCTAACAAGCTCGCAAATGCTTGATATATCAGCGTTTGCGGGCTTTTCCCTTGCCCTCATGCCGACCTCTCATTTGTCAAAGAACATGGTGCTTTTCTCGATGTCCCTCCTGTTTTTGGGGTGTTTTCGGAGGGACATTTTTCTTTTTCGACCGGATAAACGCCGATGATTGCCGAAGCGGTAGCCACCTTTGAACTGAAATCCAAATGCGTGTAGATGTTTGAGGTTGTGGAAATATCGCTATGACCCAACCACTCCTGAATTTCCTTCAAGCTGACTCCATTCGCATACAAAAGGCTTGCACAGCTATGGCGGAGATCATGGAAACGAATCTTCCGCAGACCGTTTTTCTCTAAAACCAGCGGGAAGTGCTGTGTGATATAGCCCGGCTTTACAAGCTCTCCAAGGCCATTGACATAGATATAAGCCGAATCCTTTTTGCAGTACGCTTTCCCACACAGTTTCCAATTGAGTGTTTGTTCCGCTTTCAACCGCAACAGAAGCTGCTCAAAGGGTTCAACCAAAGGCAGGGTTCGATAGCTGGACTTTGTTTTCGTGCGGTCTTTCTCAATAACGGTGCTTTTTCCTTCAAGACAGACCTGCGTGACAGTATGTTTGATTGTGATGGTCTTTTTCTCGAAGTCTATGGCATCCCACTTCAACCCCACATGTTAATTCTCAAAAACAAATAGTAGTAAACAGCGCCATTTTATCAAGATAGATAATGTGATAAGAGATTAAATGCTAAGGGAAAGTGAGAATAGTTTCTCAAATATAAGCAGTATTAATATTAACAGTACACATAATATGGTAAAATTCTGCATTGGAGGTGTTTCCAATGCAATTAGTTTTTTATACGGACCAATCTGCACAGAAATTTTCAATAAGAAACGACGGGATTTTCCCACCGCCACCTGATAGATGCCCCTTCCAGGACTGTACAGTACCAATAAGGCTCAAGAAGCATGGATATTACGAGAGATATTTTATCAGT
>CAZWUK010000106.1:0-5392 GCA_964636685.1 uncultured Oscillospiraceae bacterium | reverse complement strand
GACGGCGCGCACATCCGCGCGATCCTGCTGACGTTCTTCTATCGCTATATGAAGGAGCTCATCATGGACGGGCACGTTTATATCGGCTTGTCCCCGCTCTATCGCGTCCAAAAGGGCGCAAAAACCGTCTACTGCTATGACGACGCGGAGCTCCGCGACGCCACGCGCGCCGTCGGTCGCGGCTATGCCATCCAGCGCTACAAGGGGCTCGGTGAAATGAACCCCGAGCAGCTCTGGGAAACCACCATGAATCCCGAGAACCGCAAGATGGTTCGCGTCACCATCGAGGACGCGGCGGACGTGGAGCACATGGTGACTGCATTGATGGGCGACAAGGTGCAGTCCCGCAAGAAATACATCTTTGAAAACGCCGATTTCAACAAGGCTTCCAAAAAGGACGAGATCTTCGAGAAATTCGTTTGATCCGCCGCGCACGATGAAAACAATCTGAGGAAAACGTATGGCAAAAACACCCGAACTGCCTCCCGTGGAGGCGCAGCAAATCATATTAAAGAGCATGGACGAGGTCATGCACTCCTCCATCATGCCCTATGCCGAGCACGTCATATTGGAGCGCGCTTTGCCGCGCGTTGAGGATGGCTTAAAGCCCGTGCAGCGCAGAATTTTGTTCACGATGCTGGAATTGGGGCTTTCCCCCGACAAGCCGCACAGAAAGAGCGCGCGCATCGTGGGCGACTGTCTCGGCAAATACCATCCGCACGGCGATTCCTCCGTCTACGACGCGATGGTTCGCATGTCGCAGCCCTTCAACATGAGCGTGCCGCTTGTGGACGGTCACGGCAACTTTGGCTCGATGGACGGCGACTCTGCCGCCGCCATGCGTTACACCGAAGCGCGCATGACCGACGCCGCCATGCAGCTGTTGCGCGACATCGACAAGGACACGGTCAACTTCTCCTTTAACTTTGACGATACGCTCAAGGAGCCGGATCTTTTGCCGGGTCGTTTCCCAAACCTTCTGGTCAACGGCGCATCGGGCATCGCGGTCGGTCTTGCCACAAACATCCCGCCGCACAACCCCGGTGAAGCCATCGACGCGGTCATCGCCGTGATGGACGACCCGCGCATTTTGCTCAAGGATCTGATGAAGATCATGCCCGGCCCAGATTTTCCAACCGGCGGCTTCCTGCTGCAATCGGAAGAAATTGAAAAAGGCTACGCGACGGGTCGCAGCAAGCTGACCATGCGCGCCAAGACCCACTTTGAGGAACAGAAAAACGGCAAGACGCTCATCGTCGTCACCGAGATGCCCTATCAGGTCAACAAGGCCGCCGCGCTCGAAAAGATCCTCACCATCAGCCAGAAGAAAAAAGCGCTCTTTTCGGGCATTGCCGACATCCGCGACGAATCCGACCGCATGGGGCTTCGCGCCGTCATCGAGGTCAAAAAGGACGCCGACCCCGAAAAGATTTTACAGTACCTGTTCAAATACTCCGATCTGCAATGCACCTTTGGCGTCAACATGGTCGCCATCGCGGGCGGGCGTCCCGAGCAGCTGAGCCTCAAGCAGGTGATCGCGCACTATATCCGCCACCAGCGCGACGTTGTGACGCGCCGCACCAAAAACGAGCTGGAGACCGCTGAAAAACGCGAGCACATTCTCGCGGGGCTCATGGTCGCGGTCGATCATCTGGATGAGATCATCGCTTTGATCCGCGCCTCCAAATCACCCAAGGAAGCAAAAGAAGGGCTGATGAAAAGCTTCGGTCTGACCGACGTGCAGGCGCAGGCGATCCTCGATCTCCGGTTGCAGCGCTTGACCAACCTTGAGATCCTGCTCATCGAAAAGGAATACGCCGAGGTGGTCAAGCTCATCGCCGAGCTCAAGAGCATTTTAGCGTCGGAGAAAAAACTCCTTGCCGTCATCAAAAAGGAGCTGCTCGCCGTTCGGGAGCTGCTCGCCGTCCCGCGCCGCACGGAGATCATCGCGGCGGACGCCGATATTGAAATCGCCCCCGACGATCTGGACGTATCGGAGGATGTGACCGTTGCCATCTGCGACGGGCTCAAGGTACGAAAGTACCCCACGCGCCTGTTCAACGCCGCGCAGATTGCCGACGATCAGCCGCTGTATATCATCGAAACCCGCTCCGATAAGCGCATCCGTCTGTTTACCGATCAGGGCGCGCTGTTGACGCTTGCGTGCGAGGATATTCCCGAGACCAAGCCCACCGCGCGCGCCGCCAATCTCACGGCGCTGATCCAGTTTGAGAAAAACGAGCAGATCGTCTCCGTATTTGACGAGGACGATGGCGGCGATTACCTATTTTATACCAAATACGGCAACATCAAGCGCACCGCCGCCGCCGAGTATCGCATCCGCGCCAAGCGGACGCAGGCAATTGCCCTGCGTGACAACGATACGCTCCTGTCCGTCAAGCGCGCCACGCCCGAATCGATCCTGCTGGTCACACGCTTTGGTATGGCCATCCGCTTTGCGGCGGATACCGTGCCCGCCATGGGCAGGGTCGCAGGCGGCGTCAAGTGCATCAAGCTTGAAAACAACGATACCGTGCTCTATGCCGATCAGGTGCCCGAGGAGGGCGAGCTGCTCTGCGTCTCCGACCGCGGCTTCGGCAAGCGCAGCTTCCTGTTTGACTACGATCTGCAAGGGCGCAACGGCAAGGGTCTCAAGACCTTCGACTTCAAGAAAAACGGTTCCAACGGCAACTGCATTGCAGCGGTCTACCATGTGCGCGAGCCGTTTGACTTCTACCTTGTCCAGCGCCACGGCACAAAGACCAGGCTTTCCACCGAGAGCGTACACATCGAGCCGCGCGCGGGCAAGGGCGCGATGCTGGTCGCCGTCGTACTCGACGACGATGTGGTCGCCGTGGAGCGCGACTGATCCGCAAAAAATCATACGACAATCTATTGCAGCGGCAAGCCATGCACGGTATGCCGCTGCTGTTTTCTATTTTGCTTTTCTCGGGGTTCCCTGCACAAGAGCCATCGCCGGCATGTCAACTGCGGCAATCCCGTCGTTGACCGCGGCGCGCAAGCGTGGGATAATAAATCAATCAGAGCATGCAAATGATTCAAAAATTCCAACCGTTTTTACGGTACAACTGCATCCGTTCCCCCGCTTCGACTGAAATGGTACAGGAGTGACAACAGATGAAATCATTCAAAAAACCCGTGTTCTATCTCATCATGAGGAACACCATGCAAAAAAAGCTCACACTTCTTGCCGCCGCGCTTTTGCTCTGCGCAGGGCTTTTCGGATGCAGAACAGCCGCTCCCGAACGCAATAACCTTGACAGCCGTATGTTTTACGCAAGCATCAAGGCGGATGCGTTTTCCCAACACGGGAAAAAGGCGGCATGCTACGACGGACGCATCTATTACCTTGGCGCGGAGCTTGGAACGCAGGGCGTTTACAGTATGTCGTCCGACGGAACGGATATTCGATTCGAATTTCCCGTGGAGGATATGCGGGCGCTTTGGGTCGGCGACGAAGGCTATTTATACAGCGGCTATCAGGGCATAGGAGAAAACTACAACGGCAGCTATCGCTGTTTTTGTCTTTACCAAAAAATTGATGCCACTGCAAACGCAGTCGATCTTCTTGCGCCGGTTTGGGCAACTGAAGCCGATCCCGCGCAAAAACCGCATATGCAAGAACAAACGACCAATTCTTGGGATTTTTACCGTTCCGATGACGGCACGATCTTTGCGCGCTGCATCGGGCTGCAATGGTCTGGCACTCCCGTGTTCTTTAACGTAACGTTGCAGGACGGCGTTGTGCCGCCCGACGACAGCATCCCTTTTGCATATGAAAAGTTTGACTTCGGAAAATATTGGCCGGGAAAGCTGTCTTTCACTACCTCCGGCAACATCGTGCTGCAATACGGAATAGACGCCGCTTACAGTCTCTTTGACCGAGCCAAGGCGGAAAATGCCCTGGTGCTCGGTCCAGACCGCATCTTTGACGCTGAAAATAGCAGCGTCTACAATTGTTACGACAGTTGGCTTTGCGCATTGGGTGATGCAACCGCGTTGCTCGCCGGTCAAAACGGCGTGCTGCGATGCGACCTGAAAACCGGTCGTTCGCAGCTTCTTGCCCGGTTCCCGAACAGCATGGTGTTTGCAAAGGAATCGATCTATCATATCCGTCTTCAGCACGGTGATTTACTATTGCTCACGGAAAAACGCTGTGGCAACCTGCTCCCGCTGCCAAACAACATGCGGCACGTCCTCTCCGAGTCCCTTTACCGCCTCGATCCCGAAACGGGAGAACGGGAGCGGCTGCTAAAGCTCGGCTACGGGCAGTCGTTTGTGTTCGTTGACGAAGCCTATGCCGCCTTTGCAAAGGGCAACACCGTTCACGTTTATGATATTACGGGAAAAACGGCAAAAAAGATCTCCGACTGCACGCTCCTGCATCCGATCGTCACGGACGAAAACAAGGTGGAGGTCGCGGGCGACTGGCTGTTTTTATACGGCTTCAATGAAAATACCGGGAGGGACGAGCTGCTTGAAAAGATCCGTTTTCGCAATACGCGTTAAACGCCAGACGCAGGGAAAGAAAAAACGCATTCTCTGCTTTTTGATCCTGCTGACGTTTTGCATGGCGGCGGGCTGCGTTTCCTACGATCCCGAAAACAACAAAATGGATGCAAGAGGGTTTTACGCAAGCATCAAGGCGGATGCGTTTTCCCAACACGGGAAAAAGGCGGCATGCTACGACGGACGCATCTATTACCTTGGTGCAGAGCTTGGGACGCAGGGCGTTTACAGTATGTCGTCCGACGGGACGGATATTCGATTCGAATTTCCCGTGGAGGATATTCGGGCGCTATATGTCAACGGCGACGTTTGCCTTTGCGCCGGGTTTGACAGGATCGCAGAAAACAGTCACGGCGCCTATCGGCGCTTCCGCTTATTGCGCCGCCAAACCACAGAAACGATCGACGTCCTCGCCCAGCCGACTCTGCAAGCGCCGCTCGAACGGCTCTATGAATCTTATTTCGAAACCGCTCCGGAAGACGATGCCGGAAGCCTCGCCGCCTTTCAGGCACAGCAAGCCGCTTACCGCGCGCAAATCGACGAATTGTCCGATTGCAACGTATGGGATTTTTACACGCTGCCCAATGGCGACACAGTCGTTCGAACTCTGGCTTTGAATTGGGTCATAGGCACGAATCATCTCTCCGCCGTTACCATCACAGACGGCAAGCTCGCATTGGCGCCCGCGTTTTTCGCGCAGGCCGATGTAAGCGTCCCCTCCGGCCGCGAGCAAGAAACCGTGTCCGTCTCATGGTTCGCGCTGCATACGCTTATCATGTCCTCCACCAACATCGGCGGTCGGTTTGATGGCGATATTGACTTTGTGCAATACGACGCGTACAGTCTGTATGACACATCGGCA
>CAZWUK010000105.1:1465-5406 GCA_964636685.1 uncultured Oscillospiraceae bacterium | reverse complement strand
TCAAGTGTTCCTTGATTTGCTTTTAATACAGCAAACAGGAATCGGGGTTCAAGGCTGCATACCGCTCTTATCACCGTCACATGAGAATCAGGCACGATTTTTGCGTGTGAAGCATTATCAGATTCTCTATAAATGCCTACTCTGCCAAGCGTACCAGTTCCTGTCGAGTTGACAATAATATCTTTGTCTTGCAGATACTCATCATCCGTATATTTACCAATGGTGGTTTCGTCAAGATAGAGGGACAACGACAAATCAATACCAGCATATTTGCTGTTGCATTTTTGCGCGAAAACGAGGATATCGCCAGATTCGGCATATCTAGGGGACTTACCGCGCTTTATCTCTTTTGCACAACACGTCTCTAACCGACACCACTCCCACCCGTTGGGCAGCTCAAACGGTATCTCATCATCAATGCAAACCGTCTCACCGTCGACCTTCTCATAATAAGAGTTATCATCACCCCGGAAGATGATCGATTCCTTCTTATCGCGCTTGATTTTTCCCTGCTTGATGAGTGTTTCCTTCTCTGTGCGGATGCGCTCCAGAAGGACGGACGCAGACTCATCAGTGGGATCTTGTGGGACGAGTTTCCCACGGATGGCGAGGTCGAGGATTTGCTTTCTTATTAAGTCAACATACTGTTTAACAGCCTCTTTGTTAGCATTAATCCTGTCAACATATTCTAAACAAAGCGAAGAGCATGCGACTATATGCTCTATCTCGTTCAAGGGAGGAATGGGAATAATCATGTCAGCAATTATCGACTGATTTAAGTTCGGTTGCTGCCCTCCTTGCGCCTTATCACGCAAATTCGTATAACTATAAAGCAAGTATCTTTTTATGTAGTTTTTGAAGTTTTCATCTTCATATAGGACGCAAATCGCTGCGCATGCTTGATTTGTACAAGCTTCGATACCCAATTCTGAGATTTGCCCTCGCGTCTTTCCTTCACCGTACATCGCGATAATTAGCGTACCAATTGGATAAACCCTACAATTTGTCTCCTGTAAAGCAAGTTCAGAAATAAAGTCTGTTGCATTTGTAATTATAGAAGAACTTGTTGCTGCACTAGTCACCCAAGGTATTGTCCCTTTTTGATAATATGCGGCATTACTTTTGAGTGGCGTTGCACCTGTGCCAATGTTTGAAATAGTCTTTAGTCTTGACCACGCCCACCCCTCCGGCACCTCAAACGGAATTTCCTCCTCTATACATTTGACGCTGCCGTCGGCAAACTTCTCATAATGCAAACTATGACAGAAAAACATCATTGCGTCAACAGCTAGATTGCTCGTTGTTTCCAATCCCCCGCCCGATCGCCTCGAGCAGTGCACTGGGTTTCATGTCATGAATGTTCCTGAGCAGAAAGCGTCTATCGGTTTCGTCGGAATATACGATTTTTCTGAAGCATGGGCGGTCGTGGCCGCGATTTCAGAACCCCTTCATATGATTCTGAATCGCACGAATACACTCTTCATAATAAACGGCGATCTCCATCGGATAAAGGTTTTCAAGCTCTATAGACATTTCCTCAATTTCATCGTCTGCTATCAGCAGCGTTCTCTTTGCTGCCTCAATCATGCCTTCGCGCATCTCATCGCAATCGAGGTTAAACTCGTGGGCAAGACCGGGGATATTAAAATCAACAAGGCTTATATGCCTGCGAAAGGATGTCAGAAGCCGACGAAGTATAGTATAAGCGCCTTCCTGACCCTGCCGCCTATCCGCTCTATCCAAATGCGTCAGTATCGGATTCATATTGGACATACAGAAGGATTCGGAAAAGTCATACGAAACAATATGTCCACCGGCTACATTGAGCTGTATCATATCGTCCAAGATAATAAGCGACGACAGCGCAAATTGAGCAATCAAGTCGTCAGGGTACGGCGCTGCGGCTTTGTCAAACGGTTCCAAATCAAGAAACTCAATAGCCACAGCATAACCGCATCGAAAGGCTTTATTCGGAGAAAGTAAGTATGCGTTAGGAGCGGGTACGCCAAGTTTCTTTGCAAGCCAGCAAGCGACGTATTCATTGGCGGCATTATGTGGGTAACTGTGTTTTACTATATATTCTTGACCCTGTTCATCAGTTCCGATTAGGAGCATTCCCGACTGTCCCTCTTCGAAAGAGGGATTTTGGCTTCTTCGATTATCGGCGAACGAAGCATATGATAGCGTTGAAGAATCTAACATAGTTTGTATTCTCCTTGAGGGGTGTGTCGAATGCTATACACACACGCAGATTTCTGCCGGTACTTTGATTATCTGAACTTTTGTCGCGTCGTGATCCGTCGTTATTAGCGATGTTTTGCTTTATGCGTCCGCCATCTCTGGATGCTCTTCCAGAAATAAATCGATCCGCCGTTGCTCCGTTTTGTTCGGGAGCATACGGTCTTTGTCCAGCACACCGATCACCTTGCCGATCAGTTTCACGGAGGATGAGTCGCGCATCCGGATGATTCGATACTTCTCGTCATTGAGCGGACGAAGTCCGTCCCGTGTGTACTCCTTGATCATACAGACGTTGTTGACGAACACGATCACAATGTCGCCGTACTGCGGGTTCTCCGTTCTCGATACGAGAACGCGGTCGCCGGAATGATAGACCGGTTCCATGCTATCGCCGTCAATGGGAATGACGCAGTCGAAGTCGTCCGGCGTTTCGCTGCGCCGCAGATAGACGGGCTCGCCCATATCGTCTTCCGGGATGTCGTTCCCTTCGCCCGCGCACGCGGTGTAGTAGTAGGAAAAGCCCTTGACCCAGTCGCTTTCAAACGCTTCTGCGCTTTCGTACTCCTCAACGCCTTCGGGAGCTTTGGGGTTGAGCTTCTCCATCGTGTCCAGAAGAGATATGATGTACTCGCGCTCTTTCTCCGGGAGAGCAAGGATACGATCCCATATCTGCAGTTGTTTGGCTGTGTAGCGCGATACTTGCACAGACTTGACGAGAACCCTTGTTTTCTGCCTGTCGGGGATGCCAAGAAAATCGTCGGCGGAGATGCTGAATACCTCGCAGAGCTTCTTCACGGTCATCAGGTCGGGACGCGCTCGCCCCGCTTCCCAGTTGCTGACCGCGTTTTTTGACACGCCGACGGCTCTGGCAAGCTCGGGCTGATTGATACCGATGCTCAGCCGATAGGCGCGTATCTTTTCGGCGTACTCGCCCTGATCCAGCGCGATAGGATGATGGCGCGGCGAAGGCGCATTACCCTTGGCGGAGGCAGCATCCACGACTGATAACGCATCGGCATCATGCATTGTAGTTTTGGCTGGTTTATCTGTTCTATCTATCGACATAAGCAATTCCTCCGCTTGGCATAGGTCGCCTGTCAAACGACAGCTTACCTAGCAGCTTTTTACACATAAACACCAGTCATCATAGCACATTATCAAGGGACTGTAAAGCAAAAATCCACGAAATTGCAAGAGATAACCTCAAGAGAATTCGTCATGGAAAATGATTGAAAGCACATTTGTAGTGTGATATAATGCAACGTGTACATCAACCCGAGAGCGAAAATCGCGCTCGTTCGGCCATGAACATGAGCACATACAGAATGTTAGTCGACGGCATGAGTCGGCATGAAATACAGAATGGTCGGTACGGCGGGAAGAACCGTGCCAAAGCGAATAGGAGGAACAGAGGGAGGATACCATGAGCAGCAGAACCGATCATGATTTTTCGCGGTGTGGCGAGCATGAGTCGTATACCGCGCGCCCTGAGCAGCGCGATGCGCCGTTCGAGCAACCCGAATCTTATGCCGCCCAACTGGGTCAGCCCGATGTGGAGGACTGCTCCAACAGCACAGTGCCAGATAAGACTGAACCTATGGACGGGAAAAAGAAGATACTCGTTCCCGTATTGACCACGATGAACAAGTATCTCTTCGATAAATATCGGCTACCCATGTACACCTATGTCAATGGGCTTC
>CAZWUK010000105.1:0-1365 GCA_964636685.1 uncultured Oscillospiraceae bacterium | reverse complement strand
GCGGTAAAGCCCTGTCGTATTTACGAACACAGGGGCGTTAGCACGATACTGTTCTTTGAAGAGGATGATTTAGTCGTCGGCGACGACCATATCGAGAAAAACGAGTACGGGAAGAAGGAACATATCAAGGATAAGTATCCGCAGCCGGAACATATACCGGGAAACACGATTGTTGTCAACGAGAATCTGACCAGATGGGAGTATTCGGAATACGGCATCTTTCACGAGTGCTATCACTACGAAGAGCACTATATGTTTTATCGCCTCCAGAAGATGGGGAGCAACGATCCGAGAAAGGTAACGATGAAGGAGCTCGTGGTAGATGAAACCCACGAACCCAACGACGCGATCTATTTCATGGAGAAGCAGGCCAATCGTGGCGCATACGGTCTTATGCTTCCCGCGACCTCCACGCGGGAACTTATAGAGCGTACATACCGTGATGTTGGGCAGTGCCGTCACGCGGGCGCGCACTATGAAGCCGTTGGTAAAGAGATGGGAATGGAACTTGCGCTTCCCCATTTCCGTATCCGCGCAAGGATGATACAGCTCGGATATATCCAAGCAAAAGGTGCGTTGAACTATGTGGAGCGTCAGCTAATCCAGCCCTTCGCGTTTGATCTGGACGCATGGCGAGAGGAACAGCATACGTTTGTGATCGACCGTAGGACTGTGAATTTGCTGTACAAGGAAAATGACGATTTCCGTGCCGTGATGGATAGCGGTAAATTCATTTATGCTGATGGACATATCGTCCGGAATGACGAGCGGTTTGTTCAGCAGGGCGACGACAGGTTGCTGCTCACGGATTGGGCGAACGCGCACGTCGATGAGTGCTGCCTCCGCTTTGTCAGGGTATATGTTCAGCAGAATATAGGGCGATACGTTTTCGGGCGCATGTACTATGACGCCGACTTTGTAAAGCAGACACAGTTCTATCTGAGCGACTTGATCAACAGCGAGAAGCTGGACGAGTTGGATGCGAAGACGATTTATGTCCAGAGCTTCCCCAAGAGCTTCAAAGGCGCTATCGAACTGCTCAAAAAGAAGAACGGCGTCAACAATTCCGATCTGGCCGAGTATATGCACATGGATGACAGCACGTTCGCCAGAAGTCTTGAAGACTCCAGACGGTATATGAATGCGGACTTTCTTACGATGCTTTGCTTGTTCTTCAAACTGCCAGACTGGATCAGTCGTTTGGTGTTTAAACGAGCATGCTTTCAGCTCGACGAGGAGATCAAGCGCCATCAGGCGATCCTGCACATTCTCCGCGTTCAAAGCAACGATGGCCTTGAAGCCGCCAATGCGTATCTAACGCGGAACAATCTGGCCGAACTCAAAATCTGAGTTGCGGGAATGATA
>CAZWUK010000104.1:0-5530 GCA_964636685.1 uncultured Oscillospiraceae bacterium | reverse complement strand
CCTGCGTTCTTTTCAATGAAATCGCCTCCTCACATTTCGGGCTGCCTGTAAGAATCGTCAGGACAATGCTTTCTTACAGGCAGCCTATCTCCGCCGGAAGAATTGGACAGATTGGTTTTCTCATGATTCCGTCGCCTTAAAGTTATAAATGGGTCGGATATGTTCTACAATCTGCACGGTGGGTTCAATCTGTCGAGTGATCTCCTCCATGCTTTTATACGCCATGGGAGATTCATCCAGCGTGTCGGGGGCGATGCAGGTGGAGTAGACGCCCCGCATTTCCATCCGGTACTGTTCCATTGAAAGTTGTGGATGGTTGTGAATTCCTCCGCCTTTGTAAAGCCCATACCGGACAGGATGACGTTCATCATTGCCTTTCAATCATATTGTATTCCTTTCCAACGTGTGTTTCTAAAAGCACACAAGCGCAATTTCGCGCCTTCGACCTGCATGTTTTCGTGAAAGAGGATCGCCTGAGCACCACCAGATCTACGTATTTTTCTTCAATCTGCAAGCCGATGATGTAAAAATTCATCCGGCAGACTTTGGAAACACGCGCTAGTGGAGCCGAAAAGCCGTCGAAGCTGACGGCTCGGCGATCAGGAGGACGCGCCCGCGCGCATCAGCCCCATCAGCTGGGAGAGAACGTCCCCGTTTCCGTTCAGATTGATGTTGCCAACATTTTCACAGATCCGCTCGATGTGCTCCAGCTCCTTGAGCTTATAAAGCGTTTGGTTTTCCTCCATCAGCTTTGCCGTGTTGAGCAGAGAACGTGTGGAGGCGACCTCCTCACGGCGGGTGATGACGTTGGCCTGCGCGCGCTTTTCCGCTACCAGTACCGTGTTCATAATATCGCGGATTTCTCCGGGGAGGATGACGTCCTTGACGCCTGCGTCGATGATTTCCACGAAGAATTCGCTCTCTCTTGCCTTGAGTCGGTCAAAGACGTACTTTGACATCTCCTCCTTGTTGGCAAGAATATCATCCAGCTTCTGCCTGCCCACATAGTCCCGCAGCGCAAGCTGTGCCGCAACATGAATCTGCTCGACATAGTTGTCGATCTCGGTGAGAATCCTCACATAATCCGTTACGCGGTAATTACACACGAAGTTGATGCGAAGGCTGACCTTATCCTGCGTCAGGATTTCCTGCCCGGTGATCTCCATCTGGGTGCGTCGTGTATCCACAAGACCGACGTCGATACGGATATTGTTTTTCCAGAAGTAATAAGTGCCGGCGTCCAGAATGCGGACAAGCTTCTGGTCAAAGTACAGCCGTGCTTTCTGATACTGCGCAACTTCGACTTTCATATAGAGTGTAGTGGGCAGCTTTGCAAATATATACTGCGGAACATCGGCTGCGACCTCGGGTGTTGAGACGTCAACAAGCTGATACGCATGCCGGTCGAGAACAGACCAAAAAGCATACTTTCCATGGCGCAGCACGCCTTCAAATTTGCCGTTTACAGTGTGAAGCGCCAGCTGCTGATCCGCCACCTCGATGACGGATGTTTCCTTCGCAATAACCGCATTGGCCAGCAGGGTGTCCAACTCGCATCTTGCGCAGGCGAGAGGCTCCTTCAGGGAGACGACTATGATTTCACTGCCGCCGAATGCACGGTATTTGCCTGCGTTCAGCAATTTGACGAATCGACCGTTTCTGAACAGAAAACCCTTCTGATTCTCGTTGATGATTACTTTTTTCATATAACAAACCTCCTCAGGTGAAAATTTGCGATTCGTGCCCCATGCCTATCCGGCGGCTGAAGCCTTCAGCGCAGAGATGCAGCCGGCGTGGAATTCCGTCCTGACCGATTGCCCGTCGGCGCGGTATCCGATCCCAGACAAGGCCGGATACGCATTGCTCGGAATAACGCAGCGTCCTGAAACGCTTTGCCATTCGTTGCCGGAACACAAATATTGCTGTTGAGTACCCGAAGGTACGTTCATGTCCGCCTCTGGCGGATACCAAACCAACTGGCATACATCCTCAAGATGTACGGTAGGATTCGAACCTACGATATGGCGGGGAGTCGAACCCCATCGCTTTTGCGATTTCCCTGTGCAGACAGAACCGGCATACACGTTGGAAGCTCCTAGTGCACCGCGGTGAAAGAAGATTCAAACACCCGCTTTGGTTATCCTGCGAGAGAAGCATACTCAATTTTCTCATTCCCATCACGGAAAAAAAGCTGCGAACTCAATTGAGCGCGCAGCTTTTTTGCATTTTTAATCGTTGCTTGATGAGATCCACGAAGCTTTCCGGCTCTGTCACCCTGATAAACGGGCCGAAGGAGAGCACCCGGATCACCATTTCCGTTTCATCATCCTGCTGGTAGCGGATGGTGAGACGATAGTGGTTTTCACCCAGCCGCTGCGCTTCTTTCGCAAAATGCGCAAAATGGAGCAGCACCCGCTCCAGCGCGTTGCGCCCGTCATACAGCTCGATTACAACGCACCTGTCGGCAACGGAAGCGGGCTTTTTTTGATAGCCGTACAAGTCTCCCTGCAACGGCCTGCAGGATAAGATCCGTCCGAGATTGACGACCCTTCCGCCTTGACGGCTGGAGGCGATAAGCCGAAACTTGTCGTCCTTTTCGGAATATTCCAGATATTCCGGCATGACGTTCAGACGTATGCGCGTTTCCCGGCGATTTTTCACATCGATACTGAGGGGGTGCTGGCGCTTGATCGCATCCAGTATCAAACGGAAAGCCGCAACGTATGCCTTTTCTTCAAACGGATCGCCGTCTGCATACTGGTCAAAAAAACAAATATCCGCCGCTGTAAACAGCGGTGGCACATCTTCAAGACCGGAATCGTCAAAATCAAACAGCCGAATACGCGGATCGAGGGAGATGGCTTTGAGCCAGCGCTTTTGCAGGCCGGTAAGCGGCATGCTCGGCGAATGCTTGAGAAGCGTTGCACCCTCCGGCGTGAGAAGCTGCCACTTGCCGCCTGTAAGCGAAGGCTCAATTGATAAAGCGCTTTCGGTAAAGGCCTGCTCACCGATGATCGTTCGCAGCTCCTCCCTTGTGACGGGATGCTGAACCGCCTGTCGCAGAATTGCCGCGACGGCGTTGTAGTAGGCGCTGTAAAGCTCGCTAAAAATCATGCGTCGTCGCCTCCATTCAGAACGTAGAGACAATACATTCGTTCAATATCATTCTTGAATTGTGTCTCCAGTCTCTGATCCGAGAAATGGATGCTGACAATTCGACAGAGAAAGGTGCGGATCCATGGTACCAGCTCGCCTGCGTCATAGACGTCGGCGGAGAAACGGCTGGTGTGATCGTCAATCCGTTCAACCTGCCCACAGCGCTTTTCCCGTTCCAGACGACGGTGAATATGCGCTTCGTTTTCACCGCACCGCACGGTAAATTCCACGTGCTCCAATTGCCCGCCGCTGTTTTCGATACTGACGCCCCAAAGATGCGCCCGCATTTTTTCAAGCCGTTCGCAATAGATATCGTAGTCTTGGCATGCCTCCGCCGCATCGACCGTCAGGATGTTGTCCAGACGAACCGAACGGATCTGCTTGTTTCGCGGGAGATATGCCATCAGATACTGACGCCCATTCTGTACGCTGATAAAAATGCGTATGGCATATCTACGCTTGCTCAGATATTGGAACAGGTAGAGGACGGCAAGATCGATTGTTTGGAGATACAAGATTATCCTATGCTGGAAAACCGTGGTTTGATGCTGGACATCTCGCGTGGGAAAGTATATACGCTCGAGTATCTTTTGCAATTGGTAGACATACTTGCTAAATTCCGTTACAACGTGCTCCAATTATACGTTGAGCACACATTTGATTTCAAAAAACATCCGGAAATTTGTAGAGGCAGCGACCCTATCAGCGCAGAAGATATTCGAAAAATCCAAGACAGATGCAAGCAGAAGGGTATTGAATTACAAGCAAATTTGCAGTGCCTGGGACATTGTAACCGAATTTTAACAAGACCGGAGCATATGCAACTTGCAGAAAGCGATATGTTTTGGTCGCTTTGTCCTGCGTCCGACGATTCACTGCTGCTGCTAGAGGATCTGTTTTCAGAGTACTTACCGCTTTTTGAAAGCGATAAACTGAATATTTGCTTTGATGAGCCATATGATATTGGCAAAGGAAAGAGCGCCGTCAGCGGAAAAACGGGGGATGAGTTATATGTCGCGTTTTTCAAAAAAGTACATGCGTTAGCGGCTCAATATGGTAAAAAGGTGATGGCGTTTGGGGATGTGTTCTGCCACAATCCGCAGTATTTACACGATATGCCCAAAGATATCATTTATTTGGATTGGTGCTATGACCCAAAACCGATATATGGGACACCAGAAATGTTCCACAAGAATGATATGCCTTTTTGGGTATGTCCTGGATCAGGGAACTGGAATACGCTGTTTCCACGTCTGGACGGCGGCATCACGAACATTGTAAATCTGGTCACGGAAGGGATCTCGCAAAAAGCGGAAGGGATGCTTTTTACGGACTGGAACGATCATGGCGGATATACCCAGCCTTCTCCCGGGTTTTATCTATATGGTTATGCAGGTGCAGCTTCATGGATGGGAGAGGATCCCGGAAAAGAAGAAATCGATCAGAATGTTGAATCTGTACTGGGTCAGCCGGGCTATGCAGCGGTTGTCCATTCTTTTGCAGAGATCTATTATCTCCCGCCAATATGGTCGAAGAACAGAAGCGAATGCGTCATGGCTCTTTTTGATGAACCGATATTTGGGAAATCGGTGCGCGGGATGATCCCGCCGGATACACTTGAAGCATATAATCTGACGTTGCCGGATGGAATTGCGCCTGTGTTTGAACGGCATTCGCAACATCCTTTGCGTCCGTTTTTCTCTATCCCGGTGGCAACATGTGAAGAAATTCGCAGAATCTGCACTTCAGTGCAGCAACAGATTTTGAATTGGCAAGAAGGCACAACAAAAGCGCAATTTCTGTACATTAGTCAAGCATTTCTATTGATGGTAGACAAGCTGGCGTTAAGCCGGAAGATCATCCAAAAAGTGGAATCAGGCAATCTGGAACAAGAGCATTTACTCATGCTTGAGGATGAATTGAGGTGCTTAATCGGTCGTTTCGTACGTTTGCAGATGTGTTTTACCGATTGCTGGATGCACATCGCAAAGCTTTCCGAGATTGAAACGACACTCGTGTATTTTGCCAATATCATCTCTCGGCTGGACTATCTGCGTGACTGGCTTTCACATCAACGGGAAAACCTTGCCACAGGCAGTGCGATTGACACCGCCTTTGCTACGTATTGTACGGCTGACTATGAGACCTTACCAACCTATTAGGGACACATGAAGAAAATTCAGGAATGGCCAGAGCACAGCGACTTTTCCACCACCGCAAATTTCTACGCCCATCAGGAATACCAGTCCAAGATGAACTTGGCACAAGCCTTGGAACAGGGCGTGGACTTGGGTATTATCACCGAATAAAACCTTAGTCAAGGGGCTGTAGCAAAAGGAAAAGCTACAGTCCCGCTTTTGTATAGGCGGAAGGA
>CAZWUK010000103.1:0-5635 GCA_964636685.1 uncultured Oscillospiraceae bacterium | reverse complement strand
TGGTCGCCGATGATCTTGATGGAGTTCTTGTTGGCGCCGACGGTACCGTCGGAACCAAGGCCGTAAAACATGCAGGCAATGGTGCCTTCGGGAGCGGCGTTGACCTGCTCCTTGACGGGCAGGGAGGTGAAGGTGACGTCGTCGGTGATGCCCACGGTGAAGTGGTTCTTCGGCGTCTTTGCATCGAGGTTTTCATACACGGCATTGACCATGCTGGGCGTGAATTCCTTGCTGCCAAGACCGTATCTGCCGCCAACGATGACAACGTCCTTCATGCCGTTCTCTGCCAGCGCGTTGATAACGTCCTGATAGACCGGTTCGCCCAAAGAGCCCGGCTCCTTGGTACGGTCGAGCACCGCGATCCGCTTGACGGATTTGGGCAGCGCTTCGACAAACTTGTCCGCAGCAAATGGGCGATACAGACGGATCTTCAAGAGACCCAGCTTTGCGCCTTTGCCGTTGAGGTAGTTGATGGTTTCTTCGCACACATCCGCGCCGCTGCCCATGACGACGATGACGTTCTCGGCATCGGGTGCGCCGACATAGTCAAACAGATGGTAGCTTCTGCCGGTGATCTTTCCGACCTCGTCCATGTAATGCTGGACGATACCGGGGATGGCGTCATAGTACTTGTTGGCCGCTTCTCTGCCCTGGAAATAGATATCCGGGTTCTGTGCGGTACCGCCAAGGTGCGGATGCTCGGGGTTCAGCGCGCGGGCGCGGAACGCTTTGACCGCGTCCATGTCCACAAGCTTTGCCATATCGGCATAGTCGATCATCTCGATCTTCTGCACTTCGTGGGAAGTACGGAAACCGTCAAAGAAGTGGACAAACGGCACCGAGCCTTTGATGGCGGACAGATGTGTAACCAGCGCCATATCCATAACCTCCTGCACGGAAGCGGATGCAAGCATGGCAAAACCCGTCTGCCGGCAGCTCATCACGTCGCTGTGGTCGCCGAAGATGGACAGCGCGTGGGCAGCCAGTGCGCGGGCGCTCACGTGGAATACGCCGGGCAGCAGCTCGCCGGAGATCTTGTACATATTCGGGATCATCAGCAGCAAGCCCTGAGACGCTGTAAAGGTAGTGGTCAAGGCGCCCGCCTTCAGCGAGCCGTGAACCGCGCCCGCCGCGCCGCCTTCACTCTGCATCTCGGCAATGCGAACCTTCTGTCCGAACAGGTTGGTACGGCCGCCTGCCGCCCACTCGTCTGCAACCTCCGCCATGGGCGAAGACGGCGTGATCGGGTAAATTGCCGCTACATCCGAAAAAGCATACGCTACATGGGAAGCAGCGGTGTTACCGTCGATGGTCATGGTTTTTGCCATTGTTCAGTAATCCTCCATTTTATGTGATACTTTCAGAGATTTTGTCGAAACAAAACCACATAATGAACCAGTTATTATTATAGACTCCCACGTTGCCCCGTGTCAATTCAAGTGCGGCGTCCGCTGCAAGAAAATCGTCAAAAAGCCCCGCCTTTTTTTCAAATTCGGCGGAGCTTTTGATTTTTTTGCAGGATTTGCTGCGTGGATTCCAAGGCAGATCTGTCAATCGATTTTTTCGCTGGAAAGCTTCAAACTGCCATCCGACGACTGGTAGACATAAAAGTACAGATCGCTCCCGTCCTCAGGCATATGGATGGATACCGGCGTGCGGCAAAGCTCCTTGCTGTTCGAATCGCACAGGACGATCTCCGTATCGTACGGGCTGCTGCTGCCCGGCTCAAAGTAAATCTGATCGCCCGCCGCGAGCAGCGAATTGTCCGCGCGCAGTCCGGTTTCGCTGCCCAGCGAGATCGTGTACAAATTATCCGAGTTGACGTTCTCCACAACGACCATGGGTTCTCTGTCCGTTGTGGGACTGCATCCAAGCAGTGCAACCGTCAAAAGTAGCATTCCAAACAAACGATGTTTCATAACATTCCTCCGTTTTGTCGTTGAGGAAAGTATAATCCGTGCATTATCGTTTGTCAAGTATATTTTATTGATAATCGATGTTTATTTTCCTTAAAACAATTTATTCTGGTGTTGTTCGAGCATGATGAGCAGCGGCAGTCCCAGCCCGTAGCAGGCGATTGCCTGTCCCGCCGCCACATAGCCGGCCGCCACGGGGTACGGCACGCCTACGCCATAGGCATAGACCAAAAGCGCGCCCACAATGCCCGCGTTAAACGCCACGCTCGGCAGCGGCGCAAGATATTTGGAGGCGCCCCATTTTTTGAGATAGTATGTTCCCACGGCCGCAAGCAGGGTTGCAAGGCTCCCGAAAATGACGTCATAGATCACCGCGCCGGTCAGCAGATTGGCAAGCAGACAGCCGATAAACAGCCCGGGTATTGCGGCGGGCGTAAAAAACGGCAGAACGCACATCGCCTCGCTGATACGGCACTGCATCAAGCCTGAGGAGATGGGCGCGATCAATATGGTCAGGGCGGCATACAGCGCCGCAATCGCTGAAGCGTGTACGATATATTTCACTTTCTGATTCATATGTCCTTCAGCAGGCGGTCAACTTCCGCTGCGCCCTCCCGATACAGCCTTTCCTCATCAACGGTCAAAAGCCGTCCGTCCTTTACCGTCATTTTCCCGTTCACAAACACATAGTCGCACGGTCTGTGATACCCCACCGTGCCAAAGAGATTCTGCGGATCCAATCCGGCGCACAGCATCTCCGTGCGATCGCTGCGGATCAGGAAACAGTCCGCCGCCTTCCCTTCCGCAATCTGCCCGACGTCATCCCGTCCAAGCAGCTTTGCGCCGCCTCTGGTGGCAAGCTTTAGCATCTCGTAGCCCGTCGGCGCTTTTTTGCCCCATGTCAGGCGATGCACCAGATAGCCCGCACGCATTTCGTCCATCAGATTTGATCCGTCGTTGGATGCGCTGCCGTCAACCGCAAGCCCCACGGGGACGCCGTTCTCCAGCAGCTCCGGTATCCGCGCGACGCCGGAGGAAAGCTTCATATTGGAAACGGGGCAATGCGCGACGCCCGTACCCGTCTCGGCCAGACGGCGGATTTCTTCCTCATTAAAATGAATGCCGTGCGCATAGAAAACGTCGCTCCCGATAAAATTCACCTGCTCCATGTAAGCAAGCGGACGCTTTCCGGTCGTTTCCAGCGTAAAGCGTTCTTCATCCTTTGTTTCACACAGGTGTGTATGCAGTCGCACCCCATACGCCCGTGCAAGCGCGGCGCTCTCCTTGAGCAGCTCCGCCGTAACGGAAAACGGCGAGCAGGGCGCGAGCGCCACCTGCCGCATGGAAAACGGCGACGGATCATGATACGTTTCGATCACGCGGCGGCTGTCCGATAAGATCTCCTCCACCGTCTGCACCACCGAATCCGGCGGCAGACCCCCGTCTTTTTTGGATAGGCTCATGCTGCCGCGGAACGCGTGCATGCGAATGCCCAGCTGCTCCGCCGCAGAAAACTGCGCGCCGATCAAATCGCCGCTGCCCGCGGGAAACACATAATGATGGTCAAAGCAGGTCGTGCAGCCGTACTTCATCAACTCGCCCATGCCGGATAACGAGCTGAGACGTACGGTATCCGCGTTGAGATTCTTCCAGATCTCATACAGCGCCGTCAGCCAGTCAAACAGCTCAAACCCCTGCACCTTGCGAAGGTTTCTCGTGAAGTACTGGTAAAGATGGTGATGCGTATTGATAAGTCCCGGATACAAGAGCAGGTTGCCGCAATCGATCACCGTATCCGCGCTTTCTTCGCAGGCGCCGATCTTTTGAACGCGGCCGTCCGCAAGCAATACGTCCGTATCGCGCAGTACACGGTCGTGATCGTCGCAGGTCACAACGGTATTGACGTTTTTGAGCAGTGTCGTCATGGCGAAGCCCTCCGTTATTATGCGTTGCAGCTGCTGCGGAAAAACGCAATCTCCTCTGCGTACCCCGGCAGCTCGTTTGGCGTTTCCAGTATGAGCGGAAGTTCTGTAATCGCGGGTTGATTGACAAATCGCACCAGCGCGTCCTTGCCGATCGTTCCTTCTCCGATGCGCGCATGGCGATCCCGATGGCTGCCGAGCGGCTGCATGCTGTCGTTCAAATGCACCGCCTTGAGCCGGTCGAGTCCGATCACGCGGTCAAATTGTTCCAGCACCCCCACGGGATCGGCGGCAATATCGTAGCCGGCAGCAAAAATGTGGCAGGTATCCAGACACACGCCGAGCCGCTCCGGATGCTCTACGCGGCGAAGAATTTCAGCGATTTCCGCAAACGTTCCGCCGACCTCGCTCCCCTGTCCCGCCATGGTTTCCAGCAGCACCGTGGTCGTCTGCCCCGGCAGCAAAAGCTTGTTGAGCAGCGCACAAATCAGCGTAATCCCCTGCTCCGCGCCCTGCCCGACATGACTGCCCGGATGAAAATTATAATAGGAATGCGGCACGGCCTCCATGCGGACAAGATCGTCCGACATGGCAAGCTCGGCAAACGCGCGAATCTCCGGTTTTTCGGCGCAAGCGTTGAGCGTATACGGCGCGTGCGCCACCAGCGTGCCAAACTGCCGCTCTTGTTTGAGCGCGCAAAGCGCCGCGGCGTCTGCCGGATCGATCTGCTTTGCCTTTCCGCCGCGGGGATTCCTTGTGAAAAACTGAAACGTCGTCGCGCCGATGGAAAGCGCTTCCCTGCCCATGGCAAGAAAGCCCTTGGCAGACGACAGATGGCATCCGATTGTCAACATAACGTATCCTCCGTTTGCCTAATGATACCACAAATGCTATACTCATTCCATAAAAAGCAAAAGGAGCTTCTATGAAACACACGGTTCTTGTTACCGGCGCCTCCGGCGGCATCGGCGAAGCAATCGCAAAACGGTTTGCCGAGGACGGTCACAGGGTGGTCATTCACTATAATACCCACAAGGCAAAGGCAGAGGCGATGCTTGCAGGCTTTACCGCGGCGCATCTTTCGGCAATGATCGTGCAGGCGGACGTCACCGACCCCGTATCCGTCAACGCCATGCTGTATGCCGTCGGCGAAAAATTCGGCGCGGTGGACGTGCTTGTCAACAATGCCGGTACCGCGCTCCCGCAGCAGCTGCTCACCGACTGCACGCTGTCCGACTGGGACAGATCGTTTCACGTCAACTGCCGCGGCATGTTTCTTTGCACCAAGGCCGTTCTGCCGGGCATGATTGAAAACAAGTGGGGCAGCATCGTGAATATCTCCTCCGAATGGGGGATTATCGGCGGTTCCTGCGAAGCTCCGTATTCCGCGGCAAAAGCCGCCGTAATCGGCTTTACCAAGTCGCTGGCAAAGGAGGTCGCGCCGAGCGGCATTCGCGTCAATTGCGTCGCCCCCGGCTTTATCCTGACGGAAATGAACGCGCACCTTTCCATGCAGGACGTGGAAAACATCCGTCAAAACACACCCTTGGAGGCGTTGGGGGCGCCGGGCGACGTGGCGCACGCCGTGCACTTTCTCGCGCTGGAAACCGCCCAATTCATCACGGGGCAGGTGCTCTCTGTAGACGGCGGCGCGGTGATATAGCAAGAATGTGAAATTGTGAATTCCCCTCTTGCAATTTTTTTTCTCGTGTTGTATAGTATTTAAGCATTCAATATGCGCTGTGGGGCATTAGCACAGTTGGTAGCGCGCAACGTTCGCAATGTTGAGGTCAGGAG
>CAZWUK010000102.1:0-5661 GCA_964636685.1 uncultured Oscillospiraceae bacterium | reverse complement strand
CATCTTTGCTCTGAATCGCGCGACAGTCAAGCGAACAAAGTGATAACTATTTGATACTACACGCGGGCTTATTCCTTACGATAAAACGGCATTGCACTGCCGTCCGCCCTCAGCGGCAGGCCTCGCGCCCATTCCGGCGCTCGCGCCATGATCTCACACGCTTCCTCCACCGAGCCGAAGCCTATAGGCACTTCCATGACCGCCTCATCGTGTACATGAAAGACTATGGGATAACCCGCCGCCTCCAGATTCATCATGCCATGCGCGAGCAGGTCGCGGGCAACTGCCTGTGTGCAATTACTCACTACGCGGGCTTTGCCTTCGTCCCAGACGGCAAATCGATGCCGCGGACCACAATTCCTGATGTCGTAGACCTGTTTTGTGGATTCGGCTTTGCGCACAGAGATTCTGTCGGCCAACCGCGAGCCACCCGATAAAGCATTGTTGTCTCTCCAATCCCAGTCTTTTCGCACAACTCGGCCACTGTCATATGCCCCAGCGGCGTATCGATAACACGATTTCGGCGTTGATTCCGAGTATTGGTTTTCCTGTCTGTCCAACGACAATTCTGGGGTTCGTAGCCGCGGTTGTTGTTGATCCGATCTAAATCCAATCCACTCTGATAAGTCGGCCCCATATCCCGCCAAAAGTTTTCGAAGTTGGCTGACCATTCCGGACAAACTGTAATGCCGCGCCCGCCATAATTTCGATACGCTCGGTGGTTCGAATCCTCGCAGCGCTGCTTCATGGAGTGCCATACACCAAATGCGGGATGGTGACTCATGCCGTGAATCCGTTTTGAATCGCTGATCAGTTTCCCACGCATACATCCGCATGATTTCACCGGATAACGCTTCCGAAGCAGATCGCCTGCGTCCACTTCGTGTTCCTTCCCGCAAACACACCGTACCAGCCAACGTGGCTCTCCTCTTGTACGAGATGCCACGCGGTGTAATACTGTCTGGTAGTGAAAATGCCTTCCAGTCAAGTCCATCGCATTCGCCACAGGATCTCCAGCCTCCCTCTGTCAATATCATGTGTTCAGGCGTCATTTGGATCCCGTTCACGCAAATAGTTTCCCGCCTGCCCTTAGATATCACGCCCTCGTGATGTACAAAGGCTTCGCCATCCCATATGAGATGCGAAGCCTTGATGTTTTCTATCGGTACCAGTCCACGATCCGTGATGATCAACGTACCCTCGGCAATACAGTTCTCTACCAACTTGCCCCCGAATGTCTCCTGCTCCGCCATCTGACCGGCGGCGTTCGGCGCGTAATAACCGATGCCATCGTTGCCGAAGCGGTTGGTCACGAAATGCGGGGACTGATAGCAGAGATTCCTGCCAGAAGGCAGTCGCATGAACATTTTGTCATTCTTCCAATATAGCGCCGCCTTGCCAACACGAACAGAAGTTTGTTTTTCGATCACCCTCCGCGCCGCACGCTCCATCACGCCCCAAAGTGCCACGATGTGCGGATTCGCCGCGCGCCACGCGTCCACCAGCGGCTGCATCTCTTCCTCCGGCATCTTCGCGCCCATCGCCTTCAGAGCGCCGACCCCGCCGCCGTAACCGCAATTGTGGACGAGATGTCCCGATACGGTAAAACGATGATTCGGGCCGGCATTTCGTATGTCATAAAGTCGAGCTGTGCCGCTATTGTACGCCACCCTTTCCTTTTCTCCCGAACTGCAAGCTTCGCCGACTCGATGATTTCCTCTCGTGTCTTTCCAGCCGATAGCATGCGTGTCACCACATTCCTGCAATAAGGCCAATATTGCTGATCCCATTCTGAAAGAACTGTCAGCCTGCGATTGCCTGCATTTACAGAATGCGGCACAAAACGAATGTTTCCCGGCTCGTAGTTGCCGTTGTTGTCTATTCGATCCATCTCGTTCTCTTTGCAGACATTTGGTACGTTCTTCAAAATCCACAATCCAGCCTGGGTTACAGATGTAAAATTGAATTTTACTCCCCGCGCACCGTAGTGGCGATACTGATTGTCTTTGGGATTCTCGCACCTCTGTTTGGCGGCAGTCAATCGCCGATCCAACCACATAGGAATTGGCTTCACTGCCTCCGAACAATTCTGACACCCCTTCGATTTCCCGCGCATCAGATTTCCAAGAAGCGTCCATTGTACGCTGTGACAAGAGGTACATTTCGTCAATACATAGCAGTGGTTCCAACTCTTGTTCCACCGCTTCTCCGGGCTGATGATCTTCACCCAACCGTACTGTTTTCCCACAATGTTCGGTGATTGTGAGATGTGCGCCGCTGGTGGCGGCGACTCCAAACTGTATCGGCTTCGATTTCCCCTCAACCCAGACGAAATGGTCTGGAGTTGCAGTGAGCCCTTCATATGTAATTACATTCCTCCTTCCTCGATAGATGACGCCAGCATGCTCCACCCACCTTTCACCATCCCAGACCCGATGTTGCAGCGTAACATGCTCTATTGGAATCAGACCTTGATCTGTAAGGACGAGCTGGCCTTCTGCGATGCAGCTCAGCGTTGCCTGCTTACCTTTTTGCCTGTATTCATAGTTCGGATTGCCCTTCACAATGCTCTCTGCCGGCACATGGAACATGCGGCTGGCAGTCGCTTCATAGATTTTCCCGCGACCCTTGAATTCCTCGAGTACCCAATCCTCACCCGCTAGCCACGCAAGCACGCGCGCCTCGATGGCGCTGAAGTCCGCCACAATGAACCGGCATCCATCTCTCGGAATGAACGCGGTGCGGATGAGTTCGGATAAGGTGTTGGGCACAGAGCCGAACAGTGTTTCAAGCTGTTCCTCGTCGCCGGTTTTCACGATCTCACGGGCGAGCGACAGGTCGGGCAGATGGTTCTGCGGGAGATTCTGTAGTTGGATACTACGCCCAGAATTTGAAACGATACGTCCACTAGCCATAAAACGGTTTCTTGATCCGGCGTTTACAATGTCATATGTTCGCATGCTGATTTCCTCTCTAAGGTCGCTTTCAATACATCATGCCATTCGGAGCGGTTATTCTGTAGATTGTGTATTGCCTCTCCACAAAGGTATCCTCCTCTCTTTTGCCTCCTCCAGCGTCATCTTCTGCTCGTCGCTGACAAACACGATATGTTTTGGCGTAGCAATAACGCCATCCCACTCAATAGTCTCGTGTTCTCCGCTAAATACGACGCCATCATGACTCACCCACTCTTTTCCATCCCAGAGCAGATCATCCGTACTTACATGCTGGATTGGCTTCTCGAAAACACCACCATCCGGCTCCTTGACAAGTATGGACGTATCTTCGGCGAGGCACCACCGACCAGTGCGGTTTGCCCCGTAAAATTGCAGCGTGCCGTGCACCCGCCCGTCGCGGCACACGCACCGCGCCATTGCCTCATACTTCTTGATGCTGGTTTTACTGAGGTCAAGCCTCAGGTTCAATAGCTCGCCCACGATACCATCCGTGTTCCTCGCTTTCTCCTGCACCAGCTTCTTGGCGAGACTCTCCATGGGCATGTCCTGATCGGCCAGCCACGCCTTTAACTGCGACACGGAACTGGGGTTTTCAAGGCCCGTCAGTTCCTTTGCCCGCTGATACGCGGCTTCCGAAAATACCGAATCGACCGCCATTGCCTGTTTGACCAGCAGTTTATCCACCCGCACACCGCGGTCGTTGATCCGCTGATCCAGCGCGTACAGTTCCCACTCGCTCTCCGGCAGAGGGTAGGCTTCCAGCGCCTTTCGCACCGCGCGCTCCGTCTCAACGTCCTGACCGTTGTACTTTTTGTACACCGCCCACTTATCCGGCGCGTCGGACGGCAGATTGCGCGTGCGCCCGCCGTTGGTTTTCGTGGGCTTGCAGGGAATGGAGAAATATCGAATCAGGTCTTTGCCTTCGTCCATCTTCTGTTGCGTGAGCTTCAGCGCGAGTGCTACGTCGCCCAGTCGCGACGGGAGCGTCAAGTAGGCGCTCATCACGGCGGTACAGCGCCACTGCGCGGGATCGAGCCAATGCCCGAGAAACTTGGAAAGGCAAACACGTTCAAACGCCGCGTTGTACGCAGCCTTGAAAACGGTCGGATCTTCCAGCGCGGAAATCACATCTGGCGGCAGCGTTTCCCCGCAAGCTATGTCAATGGTGACAATCGGTTCATCGTCAAAGGCGTAGGAGAAAAGCAGGATCTCAAAATCCGGGGCGTCGGCGTAGCGATAAACGCCGCACTTGGGCAGCGGCGCGGAGCTATACGTCTCGATATCGATGCCCATGACACGGGGCATACCATCATCTCCCATCAAAAAACGCACCCTTTCGGATGCGCTGTGTTATTTGTTCTCAATTTTCGGTCGTAATTGTTATCGTGCCGAAGCCAGCCGCGGCGGGATCATCCTCCGCTCCACAGCGATCGGGTCAATCACGACGATTTCCTTGTTCTTCTGCCGGGCATACTGCACCGTGTACGCGGTTCCTCCCTTGCCGCCGCCGTCGTACAGCGCCAGCAGTTTATCGCAGTGATCGACAAGATAGCGGTTTCTGGTATGGTAACAGCCGCTCGTATAATGCGAAGAAAGCGTAATCACCTCGGACGAAAGCTCCAACACGCGGAAATATCGTTCGCGCCAACTTTCCGTCCAGCTGTTCGCCTGTCCTTCATGAGGGACGACGGTGACCAAACGGATGTTGGGATGCTCCGCGGCCTTCACCAGCAGCACCTGCTCCGCGAAGATCAGGTCGCCGCCATAGGCTCCGCCCTGAATGAATGTGCAAAAGTTATTCGCCGCGCAGTTCATGATCTCGTCCAGCATCATGGCCTTTATCCTGACGCACGCGGGGTCAAGTTCATTCTCCCCAAAGGGCAATGATTCCGGGCGATGGCCGGTAAAGGCCAATGTTTGTGGTTTCATCTCCAACCTCCAAAGTGTCTTTTGAAAGTACATTATTACTGTATTTCTATTCTACATCGTAACTTGCTTCAAAGCAAGCCGATTTCCTCCGATAATACATTAAGAAAGTAGGTGAGAAATGATGTATAACTTCGTCTATGACAAACCGTCCGTCGGTGCAAGAATACAGGAAAAGCGTCTTGCTTTGAGGCTGACACAAGAAAACGTCGCTGAGAAGCTTGAAAAATCTCTGCGGTTGGTTACAGATATTGAGCGCGGTGAGGTAGGAATGTCCATTGAAACGTTGCTTAGCCTGTGCGACGTTCTGAAAACGACGCCCAATGATTTACTGCTGCCGAATGAAAAAGTACAGGATACCGAGTTGGACTGGCTGCTTGACGCATTGTCAAATGTGTCGGCACCCGTTCGTACCTGCGCTATAGATATTGTCCGCTCTTATCTGCGTTCCGTTTGATCGATAGCCGCCCGCGGAATCTTCACTCCGCGGGCGGCCGCTTTACTGTTTGCTATCAGTCGAGAAAATCGTCGCCGTCCACATCGTCCAGCGCGTCGAACTCATCCTCCGCGCGCACGCGTCCGTTCAGCGGTTCGCCGTCGCACCATTTCTGCACGTTCTGCAAACCGCAGGCGATGCCGCGATTGCCGTTCGTGTTGAAGGGATACATCGAAAGGGACGCGCGGACGTAGCAGCCGGAGTATACCTCCAGCGGATCCGTGATTGGGACGCGCTTGCGATCCACCACGCCAGGCTTCTCGTTGCTGTTGGCGTTCACGA
>CAZWUK010000101.1:0-5757 GCA_964636685.1 uncultured Oscillospiraceae bacterium | reverse complement strand
GAGCACATCGTTCACATCGATGGGGTCACAGGTTCGAGTCCTGTTGCGACCACCATAATTCAACTCAACAGTTGATAGAATGAGAGTCGTCATGAAAATGACGGCTCTTATTCTATGTATTGGCAAAACAGAGGCAAAAGCAAGATAAATCCTAATACAAATGAATAATCAGAAACGCATTCCACCATTCTTGTGATTTGCTCCATGATTTATAAAGGCAGAAAACTCGCCAGAGAGACGCAGCACTGTCGAGATTTTGCATCCCCCTGACGTGGCGCTGAAAGCTATCGTTCCTTTTTATCAATAGCCGTGCATCCCCTTGCATCCCCCTTTCGCGTGCCCACGAAAATCTGCATCCCCCATGCATCCCCCTGAGCGGCGCTTCACGAGGCAGCTTGGCGTGCAGAGATCTTTTGTTGTCAGGTTATCTTTATTGCATAAGATCGTAAGTAAAGCCTGTGACACCACATCGCAGTAAACTCATCCACTCTGTCTCCAGTACGTTTTCGAGAACTCGAAAATTCATTTGTCATCGCCGCCAAAGTATGGTATACTTCCAAATAGGATGTATTATCGGAAGGTGGTCGTATGCGCGTATCTTATGACCCCATGTGGCATTTGCTGCAGACAAAAGAACTGACGGTTTCCGCTCTGTGTCGAACGACAGGCGTGGCCGCGAGTACGTTCACTAAGATACGTCGCAACGAATTTGTATCTCTTGAGGTTCTTGCCAGAATAGCGAGGGCTCTTGAATGTGGCATTGATGACTTGCTCATCATACTCGACTCTTAGTCGTGTTTGGAAGGAGACAGCCGATGTACTCGAACTTTGCTTTTCTTCAAGCATATTGGCCCGCGCTTTCGCAGATTGGCAGCGCCGCAGAGAGTTATCTCTACTCTGATCCGAACGCATGCATCTTCAAGCTCGGCATGTTTGGAGAGCGGATCGTTCAAGAGATATTTACGTTTGAAAAACTATCGGACCCTCTGAACGACAATTCGCAAGCAGCGCGCGTAAAGTTGCTTAAACGCGAAGGGCTATTGCCGAAAAACATTGATGATATTCTGTACTCATTGCGAACGAAGCGTAATCAAGCTGTACATGCGGATTATGCCTCTCTGGAGGACGCTAAAGTCCTGCTCACGATGACCAGGAATTTGGCCTGCTGGTTTATGGAGGTTTATGGTGACTGGGGATATATGCCCGAACCGTTTGTCATGCCAGAGCAGAAAAATGAAATCGACTATGCATCCATCATCGAAGAGAAAGAGGCTCAAATTGAGCGGCTCGTAAAGCAAATCGACGAGGTAACAACATCAGCCTCCGCAGCAAGTACGGCAGAGCGCTCCAAGAGGGCGGAAACCGTCTCCGAGGGTTTGACGCTGACAGAGGCGGAGACGCGGTATCTGATTGACCAACAGTTGCGCTCTGTCGGTTGGGAAGCCGACACGAACCATCTGCGCTATTCTGAAGGAACACGTCCGCAGAAGGGCAGACGTCTGGCTATAGCCGAATGGCCGACGGATTCCGCTATAGGCGGCAATTCCGGGCGGGCGGACTATGCGCTATTTATCGGTTTGCGCATGGTCGGCATCATCGAGGCAAAACGCGCGATGATCGATATTCCTTCTGTGATTGATTATCAATGCAAAGAATATGCCAGCCTCGTCAAGCAGGAGCATCACACATACTGCGAGGGTCATTGGGGCAAATATTTCGTGCCGTTCATCTTTGCAACCAATGGCCGCAAATATCTCGAACAACTCAAAGCAAAATCCGGCATCTGGTTTCAAGATTTGAGGGTGGCAACGAATCTCCCAAAACCTCTGCACGGCTGGATAAGCCCGGACGGAATCCTTACATTGCTATCCTCCGATTTGGATGAGGCCAATGCCGCGCTTCAAAACGCGCCATATGACCTTTTACGCGATCCTGATGGGCTCAATCTCCGCGAGTATCAGATTCGCGCAATAGAAGCAACGGAGCGTGCGATCATCTCAGGCAAAGGGACAGCGCTGCTCTCCATGGCTACGGGCACGGGAAAAACGCGCACTATCCTCGGATTGATCTATAGATTCTTGAAGACAAAGCGGTTCAACCGCATCTTATTCCTTGTTGACCGCACAACATTGGGCGAACAAGCGCAGGATGTTTTCAAGGAAGTAAAAATCGAGGAATTGATGACGCTCGACTCGATTTACAACATCAAGGAATTGGGCGAAAACACAGTTGACCGAGAAACGCGCGTCCAAGTCGCGACCGTCCAGAGTCTTGTCAAGCGCGTTCTGTACGGAGATGGACAGAACAGTTTGTCTGTGTCCGATTATGATCTAATTATCATCGATGAAGCACATCGCGGGTATATATTGGATCGCGAGATGAGCGATAGCGAGCTCACTTACCGCGATCAGGACGACTATATCAGCAAATATCGCGCCGTAATCGATTATTTCGACGCGGTGAAGATTGCTTTGACCGCGACGCCAGCGCTGCACACAACGCAGATTTTTGGCGTGCCCGTTTTCAACTACAGTTACCGTGAAGCCGTAATCGACGGCTACCTTGTTGATCACGACGCGCCGCACGATATACATACGAAGCTCCGTGACGAAGGGATTCAATACCGGACAGGCGAACAGCTTGTCATGTACGACCCGGTAACCGGAGAAGTCCTAAACGGCGAGCAGCTGTCGGATGATATCGAATTCGACATAGATACATTCAACCGCAAGGTCATCACAGAGCCGTTCAACCGAACGGTGCTGGAGGAAATCGCGAAAGACCTGAATCCTGACGGCGAAGGAAAAACGTTGATATATGCCGTGGACGATAACCACGCGGATATGATCGTAATGATACTACGTGAGATATTCGCGCGCTCAGGCATTGAACCGGATGCCATCCTCAAGATTACCGGTAAAGCCGCTGGCGGCAATGAGAAGAAAATCGCGGAATACATCAAGCGCTTCAAGAATGAGCGTTACCCGAACATCGTCGTTACGGTCGATCTTTTGACAACGGGCATCGACGTGCCGGAGATATCAACACTCGTTTTCCTGCGCCGAATCCGTTCGCGCATTCTGTTTGAACAGATGCTCGGTCGAGCGACGCGACTTTGCCCCGAGATTGGGAAAACGCATTTTGAGATATACGATCCTGTCGGCGTATACGAATCATTGCGACCTTTCACCGGCATGACCGCCGTGGCGCAAAACCCGTCCGCCACGTTCGAGATACTGCTCAAGGGGCTTGAGATGCTGACGGAATCGGAGCATATTTCCGCACAGATTGATCAGATCGTTGCGAAACTGCGTCGGAAAAGTCATTTTGTCTCCAATCGTGGCGCGGAGCAATTTGCGGATATGACGGGTGGTCATTCATTGAAGTCGTTCGCAAACGCCCTGCACGGTCGTGCTACTGAAGAAGGGAAAGCGTTTGCGTTGGAGTATCGTAACGCGATGATTCTGCTGGATCAGGATTACGTCCATGTCCCCGGTGGAAAGATCATTGACAGCCATCCTGATGTACTCGTCAGCCACACGCGCGGCTACGGAAACGGTCAGCGCCCCGAAGATTACCTCGACGCGTTCAAACAGTTTGTCACGGAGAACATGAATCGGATCGCTGCACTGAAAGTTATCTGCACAAAACCTTCCGAGCTAACGAGAGCAAGTTTAAAGGCTCTGCGCCTTGAACTGGATCGCCATGATTTTACAGAAAAGCTGCTCAACTCGGCTTGGAAAGACATGACAAACGAGGAGATTGCAGCAGATATCATCAGCTTTATCAGGCAACAGGCTTTGGGTTCATCGCTTATCAGCCATGAGCAGCGCGTAAAGCATGCCATCGCCCGGCTGAGGCAAAATCACTCATTCAGCAAGATGCAGTTGGACTGGCTGCGTCGGATAGAGGGGACGTTGCTGGACGAGTGCGTTCTGGACGATGAAACATTTGAAACCGGAGCATATAAAACGCAAGGCGGTTTCAAACAGATTGACCGCCGATTCGACGGTAAGCTCAAAGACGTTATTCAGGAAATCAATCTGTATCTATACGATGACGGAGGCGCGGTTGCATGAACAATCAAGAAATCGTCGCACGGTTATGGAACCTGTGCAATGTGCTGAGGGACGACGGTATTACTTATCATCAGTATGTGACTGAGCTGACATATATCTTATTCCTTAAGATGTGCAAAGAAACCGGCACCGAAGACGCCATCCCGGTGGAGTACAGGTGGGATCGTTTGCTTGAAAAGAAGGGCATTGAGCTAAAGAAATTCTATAAAGAGCTGCTGGAAAAGCTGGGCGAAACAGGCTCTGGACGAGTGCGCGAAATCTATCAAGGGGCGCAAAGCAACATTGACGAGCCTAAAAACCTCGAGAAAATCATCACGACCATCGACCAATTCGATTGGTATACAGCCAAAGAAGAGGGCTTAGGCAACCTGTACGAAGGGTTATTGGAAAAGAACGCGAACGAGAAGAAATCAGGCGCGGGACAATACTTTACGCCTCGCGTTTTGATCAATATCATGACGCGATTGATCGCTCCACAGCCCGGTGAGCGTTGCAGCGACCCCGCGTGCGGTACGTTTGGCTTCATGATCGCGGCGGATCAATATGTAAAAGCGCACACCGACGATTTGTTCTCACTCCCGCTGGATCAGCAGGAGTTTCAGAAGCGACAAGCGTTTTCCGGTTGCGAACTGGTGCACGATACCCACCGCTTAGCCCTGATGAACGCGATGCTTCACGACATCGAGGGACCGATTTATCTTGGAGACACGCTGTCCAACTTTGGCAAGCAGTTTAAGGGATATGATGTCGTATTAACGAATCCGCCCTTTGGCACAAAGAAGGGTGGCGAGCGCGCGACGCGCGACGATTTCACCTTCCCTACCAGCAATAAGCAGTTGAACTTTCTGCAACACATCTATCGCTGTCTGCGCACGACGGGGACTGCGCGGGCCGCGGTTGTACTGCCTGACAACGTTTTGTTCGCGGACGGAGATGGAGAGCGTATTCGTCGCGATTTGTTGGAGAAATGTAATCTTCATACGATACTCAGGCTCCCAACAGGCATTTTCTACGCGCAGGGCGTCAAGACAAACGTCTTGTTCTTCACGAGAGGAAAGACCGACAAAGGTAACACAAGCGCCATATGGATCTACGATCTGCGCAGCGGTATGCCGTCATTCGGAAAAACGCACCCGCTCTCGGAAAGTGATTTTGACGAGTTCGTCACCTGTTATCATGCGGAAGATTTGTCGGCGCGAACGCCAACATACAGCGAGGACAACCCGAATGGGCGCTGGCGTCGATACAGCATTGATGAAATTTCCGCCAGAGACAAAACCAGTCTGGATATCACATGGATGAAATCGGATGACGGTAACGATGACCGTTCGCTGGCGGAGTTGTTGTTTGACATGAAAGAAAAGGCGGATGCTATCGCAACCGCAGTGGCTGAACTGGAAAAGCTGATTGGCGAGGTTGAGGAGTAATGAATACAAACGCGCTGCGACAGAAAATACTCGATCTTGCGATTCGTGGAAAGCTAGTACCCCAAAACCCAAACGACGAGCCTGCGTCTGTTCTGCTTGAACGAATTCGCGCGCAAAAACAGCAGATGGTAAAGGAAGGCAAACTCAAAGCAAAAGACATCGCGGGCGATAGCATCATCTATTTGGGTGATGATAATTTGCATTATGAGAAGTTTGCCGACGGCAGCGTCAAATGTATAGAGGAGGAAATT
>CAZWUK010000100.1:2028-5956 GCA_964636685.1 uncultured Oscillospiraceae bacterium | reverse complement strand
ATCAGTGTAATCACATGTGTTTGTTTTGCTCCTGTCCTTGGGAAAACAAAAAAGAATATAAAGAACCAGAACTGACATATCAAGAGTGGTTTCAAGTAATCGACACACTGCTTATACATGGAGTAACTTCATTTACGCTGACAGGCGGAGAACCATTAACCAGAAGTGATCTGAAGAAAATCATAGAGTATATTTCTGATAGAAATGTGCCTTTGGTATTGATTTCCAATGGTCGTGCTGAATATGCCGTCCTTGGTTGAGCAGAAAAACCGCTCAGATTGGGCATGGGCGCCGCCGAAGTTGAGCATGCGAACCGCAGCTGTTGTGCAATGGCGATAGAATGTAGATATGCATTCCCCAAAGGGATGTAAATATTTACAGGGAGGTCAGAAAAATGACCAACTATCGAGAGATTCTCAGGCTGCGAAGCTTGGGGCTCAACAAAACGGAGATTGCTGCCGGCACGCGTTGTTCACGCAATACCGTGGCAGCAACGTTACAACGCGCAGAAAGCTGCGAATTAAGATGGCCGTTGCCGGAAAACATGTCGGATAAACAGCTGGCAGCGGTGTTATTTCCAAGCAATGCAACGAAGCCGGCGTACAAAATGCCGGACTACGCACATGTGAACCGCGAGATGCAGCGCAGCGGTGTCACGCTGAATTTGCTGTGGCTGGAATACTGCGATCAATGTATGATTTCCGGAGATATTCCGTACCAGTCTACGCAGTTTAATAAATACTACAATGATTATCTTAACCAGACAAACGCAACGATGCACCTAAATCACAAGCCTGGCGAAATCATGCAAGTTGATTGGGCCGGCGACACTGCAGCTTTGGTAGATACGGACACAGGCGAGATTATTCCAGCGTATGTATTCGTGGCAACGCTCCCGTATAGTGCTTACAGCTATGTTGAGGCGTTTCTCAGCATGGATCAAGAAGCTTGGTGTGCTGCACATGTCAATGCCTTAAACTACTTTGGCGGCGTTACAAGGATAATACAGTGCGACAATCTCAAAACCGGTGTAGCCAAACATGGAAAAGACGAAATTGTCTTAAACCGAGCATACCAGGAACTCGCGGAGCATTATTCCACTGCCATACTTCCGGCAAGAATAAAGGCGCCCAAAGATAAAGCAGCCGTTGAAGGCACTGTCGGAATTATCTCGACATATATCCTTGCTGCTTTGCGAAATGAACAGTATCTCTCGCTGCAGGATCTGAACGCGGCTATATGGGAACGGCTCGAACAGTTCAATCACAAGCCTTTTCAGAAGAAAAGCGGGAGCCGGGCCAGCAACTTTGAGGAAGAAAAGCCTTTTTTACATCCACTTCCAACTCACGCATATGAGCTTGCCACGTGGAAAACAGCTACCGTTGGGCCGAATTACCATATCGCTGTGGACCGAATGAACTACTCCGTGCCGTTTGAGTATATTAAACAGAAAGTGGATGTGCGCGAGACGAGATCCACAATCGAGGTATTTTTCAATGCCTGTCGCATTTGCTCACATCCCAGGCTGTACGGCAGATTTAATCAGTACAGTACGGTTCAGGAGCACATGCCGCCGAATCATCAGAAATACATTCAATGGGACAGTGATCGCTTTACCCGTTGGGGGAAAAAGATAGGCAGCAATACTGAAATGGCGGTTCGCGCTATTCTCAGCAGCTACAAAGTCGAGCAGCAAGGATACAAATCATGCATGGGACTGCTAAGGCTCGCGGACAAATACTCGCCGGAGCGCCTTGAAAAAGCATGTAAGCGAGCGCTTGAGTACACGCCGTGCCCTTCTCTCAAGCATATACGCACGATTCTGGAAACGGGCCACGACAGAGTTCCTGACGAACCAGAGCCCACTTCTTCCTCACGGTATGGATTTACGCGTGGTTCTGCGTACTACGACAGGAGGGATAAGTAATGCTGACAGAGACGACCATTACAAAACTCCGCGAAATGCATTTCAGCGTCATGGCCAACGCGCTGAGTGACCAAATGGAAGATTCTCAATTCAGGAATATGGGTTTTGAGGATCGTTTAGGCCTCATTGTGGACGCTGAATACAATGCGCGCAAAAATAACCGTTTGCAGAAGCTGATTCGTCAAGCAAGCTTTTCAGATCCCGGAGCCTGTCTGGAAAACGTAGAGTATTTACCGGACAGGCAGCTTAAACAGGAGGAACTATTGCGTTTCGGAACCTGCGCTTACGTCCATGAGCACCACAATATCATTCTGCTGGGAGCAACCGGCAGCGGCAAAACCTATCTGGCCTGTGCTCTGGGTATGGCAGCGGCGCGGCAATTCCTTACTGTGAAGTACATTCGGCTTCCCGATCTTTTGGTGGAGTTCAATATTGCCAGAGGCAATGGTTCGATTCGGAAGTTAATGACACAGTACAAAAAATACGCGCTGCTCATTATTGACGAATGGCTTCTTTGGCCCATGAAGGAAAGCGAATCGCGCGACCTCCTCGAAATCTCAGAAGCCAGATACAAGAGGGCATCTACAATCCTTTGCTCACAGTTCGACATTCCAGGTTGGCGCGAGAAGTTGAGCGATCCCATCTTAGCTGAATCCGTTTGCGATCGCATTGTCCACGATGCGTACAAGGTTGTAATCGGCGGACAGGAATCCATGCGTAAACGAAAAGGCTTGCAAGAAAGCTAACTGAGCCTTCGGCTCACCGGGCTCTGCCCGGACCCGAGATTTATCGCATTCTGATTTTCCGGGAGAGTGATTGGGATGGTGCAATGTAAAAAGAGAGCGATGATGACAACATCACTCTCCCGCCAAATCCCGTATGCGGCGCTCATGTCGCTTCTCAGCGTTGCACTATCCTCCGCTACGGCTAAAAGCAATTATATGATACTGAATGATTCCATAAACATCAATATTCAAAGAGCGCGGTCTTTCTGCTCAATTACTGCGATTTCTGTGCTCGATTCGCGCGGTTTCCATGCTCTTTTTAAGCGGTTCGGCTGTTCAAGTTGGACGGCATATGCATTGTTACGTACCTATTAAATCACATAGGCAAAAGACATCACGCTTGCCTGAGTAACTCCATATCACTTTATGCATGCTGCATATTCAGCACATGCGCCGCATCCGCTTCCGTCAGTGGATACACAATGAAAAGCGTTTTTACCGCTTTTTTAACGCGAAAAATAATATGTCTATCCGACTTACCACCGCATTCGATGATATCGCCCTGCTTCGCTGTTTCACACGTTCCATCTGTTCGTTCCAGCTCCAATTCCCCTTCTAGAACAAGATTGTATTCGACATTTTCTCCATATTCTATATCTACCTCGCCCTCCGGCGCTTCCCAATACCCTATCAATTGCCGGTGATCCGCCGCCAAAGATACGATAGACATCTTTGCACAATACGTCGTATTGTCATAAGGGTGTAAAAACAAAGCCTCGTGCAGGTTCTGCTGTGTGATGATCCTCATATGTCCTCTCCGTTCTCAAAAAGTGTTGCAGCGCCAATGACACCGCCGCTTTCATGTAATGCGGCGACTTTTATGATTGGATGATGTCCGCGATATACGCGAGCCGTCAGCATTTCATTCAACTTCGGCAAATATGGCTCCAACCCATGCGCTACGCCGCCGCCAAGTACGATACAATCCGGCGTAAAAAGCAGCGTATATTGATTAAGTGCGCGCATCAGGTAGCGATTGTACCGTTCAACGACATTTCGCGCCGTACCGTCTCCATCTTTTGCTAGGGCAAACAACGCCTTAACCGTTAACCCCGGCGTAATCTCCTCAGCAAGACGCGCAAGAGCCGTACCGGAACAAGTGCTTTCCATACAACCTTCCACTACACAATAGCAAGGAACCGCATCCAATACAGGCTCCTCCCCTTTAGCACGTACACAGATATGCCCAGCCAAATGTTGATACGCAGGCGTGTTC
>CAZWUK010000100.1:0-2018 GCA_964636685.1 uncultured Oscillospiraceae bacterium | reverse complement strand
ACCCGTCCGTGTGCAGTAAAGCCAAACCCAACGCCTGTTCCAAGCGTAAGCGTAATGACCCGCTCCGACCCACGTCCCGCCCCATACCGGCTTTCCGCGATTGCAATCAGTTTCGCATCATTTTCCACTTGGCATGGAAGCTGAAGTTTTTCTTGCAGTACGTCTGCTAGTGGGTAACTGTCCGGCAGATCAATGAAATCGCACATCGTATCGATTCGGTTGCGCCCGAACACAAAGCTGCCAATGGATACGCCGATACCGGTTATCATGCGTTTTTGAATACCCTGCTCTTGCAACATCGTATTGATACAATTCTGCAAACCATCCAACAACTCCGCCTCATGGTGCGCCGTAGGCATTATCATGAGAGCTCGTACCTTATAGGACGCGTCAACCAGCCCTACCTTTGTGCGCGTGCCGCCAAAATCAACGCCAATAACATATCGATCATTCATTATTGCACCACCCATGATACCGTTCCAAGTGCGCCTACATTCAAATGATTAACCACCGCATTTTGATATGCAAACAGTTGAAACACCAACGCCAGCGCCAACATTTGATATCCCTCTCCTGCGCCGAAATCGGGAACTAGGATCTCTGTGCAGCCATCGATCTTGCATGGTGTTTGAGCGATACGTATGGTATGTTTTGCAATTTCATTGATGCGGCGCCAAATCATATCCGAACGTTCAGTGGACAGCACGTCCAAAAGCAAGGGTACGGTATCTGTTTGTGCTACCTCAATGGTTCCATGATAAAAATTATCCAGCGTAGAGATACAGGAACATTTTCTGGATGCTTCTTCTATCCAGAGCGCCCCGCTTTTAATAACGCCCATACCGTAGCCGCGGGAGAGCAGATAGAAACTTGGCGTGTCGCTTAAAAAAGGGATGCTTTGTATACACTCCAATAGGTCTTCTTTATTCTCTTCCATCCATTGAAACATGTCTTCAAGGCGGGCAGAAAGTGCGACGCTGTCATATCCGGGCTGCATGGCGGAAACACACAGTAACCCGCAAAGCGCCATAGAAGTATATGCCTTTGTGCATATCAGCGCATCATATTCCGCAGGATCAGCTAAAACCACATCAGAATGCTTTGCCATGGTGCTTTCCGGCGTCATTGTAATTGACACACATGTTGCGCCCGCTTCTTGCAGCATAGATGGAAACCGCGCCACTTCAAAGCTTTCCCCTGAGCGCGACATCAACAGATACAGTGTATCAGCGTTAATTGCCGTTCTATCCTGCATCAGTTCTGCCGTTTCGATTAGTTCCACTCCAGTGCGCAGCTTCTTCAGCTCATGAAACATAGGCATCAGCGAATAGAAAGCGCTACCCATAGACGTTAGAACAATTTTGTTTGCATTCCGCAGCAATCCGGCGATTTCATAGACCTTCTGTGAACTTTCGCCGCACATTACGTTTAAAACTTTTTGTAATTCCCATGGCTGTTTAAAAATATCTTGTAAATATGAATTCACTTTACACCTCCGGCAGTTAAGCCGCGAATAAACCATTTTTGACTAATGATGTATAGAAAGATGACCGGCAACGAAGCCAGTGCAGCACCAGCCATTAAAAGCGGTACATCCAGATTGAAAAGGCCCTGCAAGGATGTCAATCCGACCATCAGCGTACGTTTTGCCTCGTCCTGCAAGAATACGAACGCAATCATCAATTCGTTCCATATCCACATGGCGTTGACGATGCTGGCAGCGGAAATGCCGGGGCTCACCAGCGGAAGCACAATCTTATGGAACATCTTTAAAAACCCACAGCCATCAATACGCGCCGCTTCCAACAGGCTGACCGGTACCGCACTCATAAAGCTGGACAGCATATTGATCGTAAATGGAAGAATCAAGCCGACATAAATGAGTATCGTTGGCAAGAACGAGTTGGTTAGCCCAAATTCCGAAAACAGGACAAACAGCGGTATCAACAGTACGACGCCCGGCACTGACATAAGTGGCATGATGCAGTTTGCCACCAGCGTTCTTCCGCGAAAGCGGA
>CAZWUK010000099.1:3545-6081 GCA_964636685.1 uncultured Oscillospiraceae bacterium | reverse complement strand
CATATGCGCTCACGATCTCGCATCCGACGCTTGCCGAGCCGATGACGTTTTTTTCCGTACCGCAGGGCGGTGCGTGGCAGGCTTTTTCAGCGCAGCTTGCGTTTCTTCCGGCGTTTTCCGTGTGCCGCGGCGTGTATGCCGACGACGACATTCTTGTCGTGGATAAAAATGCGGGCGTCGAGGTGGAGGAAGGTTTAAAGAGCGAACTTTCTTCCATATTCGGCGAGGTTTATCCCGTCCACCGGCTGGACGCCAATACGCTGGGGCTTGTGGTGCTGGCGAGAAACGAAAGCGCCAAGGCGCGGCTGGAAAAGGCGTTTGCAGCGCATGAGACCGAGAAAATTTATCACGCGCTGGTCGTCGGCACGCCAAAGAAAGCTGATACGCTTGTGGACTATGGCGTGAAGGACAGCGACGATGCTTTGATGCGCATCGTACCGCAAAAAACGCGCGGCGCGGTGAAGATGGAGCTTTCCTACCGTACGCTTTCGACCGAGAATGGCATTTCGCTGGTCGAGATCGTGCTGCACACCGGCAAAACGCACCAGATCCGCGTACAGATGGCAAACGCCGGGTATCCGGTGCTGGGCGACGATAAATACGGCGACCGCGAAATAAACCGCGAAAAGCACTGCCGCACGCAGCAGCTTGTGGCAAAGCGCCTGACGGTGCTGGGAAAGACCTTTGAAAGCTTGCGGGAGTTGAAACGATGACGGACTATCTGGAACGGACAGCGCTTTTGATCGGCGAGGCGGCGCAAGAAAAGCTTGCCTCCTCGTTTGTGGCGGTGGTCGGGCTTGGCGGTGTGGGCGGTCACTGCGCCGACGCGCTTGCGCGGGCGGGCATAGGGAAACTGCACATCGTGGACGCGGATATCGTGCAAAAAAGCAACTTAAACCGACAGCTCATCGCGACAAAATCGACTGTCGGGCACAAGAAAACCGACGCGATGGAAGCAAGAATCCGCGAGGTTTCCGACTGCGCGGTCACAAAGAGCGATTTGTTTGTAACGCCCGAAAACGTAGGGGAAGCGCTGCCGGACGGGCTGGATTTCATTGTGGACGCGATCGATTCCATGACCGGCAAGCTGGCGTTGATCGGCTTTGCGGCAGCGTGTGGCGTCCCGATCGTTTCGTGCATGGGGGCGGGCAACCGGTTAGACCCCACGTGCTTTTCCGTCAAGGACGTTTTCTCCACATCGGGCGATCCGCTGGCAAAAAAGCTGCGCCAGAATTTGAGAAAGATGGAGATTTCGTCACTGCCCGTTGTGTGCTCGGAAGAAGCGCCGTATGCTGCGCCGGGACAGCGGGTGATCGGATCGCTTGCGCCGGTGACGGGAACGGCAGGGCTTGTTGCGGCAGGCTATGTTCTACGCTATCTGACCATGGGATACCTTAAACAGTGGTGAATCCTTGCCGCGCTGAAAAAGGCGGCAAAGCGTCTTGTGCAGGTGGACAAAAAATGGAGAGGATCGGGAGGACAAAAGAATGGATTACAGAGCGCGATATGAAAGCTGGCTAACAGCGCCGGAAGCGGACGACGCGACAAAGGCGGAGCTTCTTGCCATCGGCGGCGAGGAGAAGGAGATTGAGGAGCGCTTTTATAAGGATCTGGAATTTGGTACGGCGGGTCTGCGCGGGATCATCGGCGCAGGCACGAACCGTATGAACAGCTATGTTGTGCGGCGCGCCACGCAGGGACTTGCGGACTATCTTTTGACCGTTCCCGGCGGGAAAGAAGCGGGTGTGTGCATCGCCTATGATTCCCGGCGATATTCGGAGGCGTTTGCAAAGGAGACGGCGGCTGTGCTCGCCGCAAACGGCGTCAAGACGTATTTATTTTCCACGCTCCACGCCGTACCGCAGCTTTCCGCCGCGGTGCAGCACTTAACGTGCATGGCGGGCGTTGTGATTACCGCCAGCCACAACCCCAAAAAGTACAACGGCTACAAGGTTTACTGGGCAAACGGCGGACAGTGCACGCCCGATCAGGCGGAGGCCATCTATGCCTGCATGGAGCGCGTTTCGGCGTTTGGCGCAAAGACCTGCGATTTTGACGCTGCGGTGCTGACCGGCGCGATTATGATGATCGGGGAAACGGAGGATGAATACTATTATGAGCAGACGCAAAAGCTTCTGCTCTGCCCCGAACTGCTCAAGGAAAAGGGCAAGGAGCTGGCCATCGTCTACACGCCGCTGCACGGGAGCGGAAATATCCCCGTGCGCACGATGCTCGCCCGCGTTGGCGTGACGAATGTGTTTGTCGTGCCGGAGCAGGAGCTGCCCGACCCCGATTTTCCGACCGTGACCGCGCCCAATCCGGAGGATCCGGCGGCGTTCGTGCTGGCGCGCGCGCTGGCCGAGCGCGTCGGCGCAACGGTTTGTATTGCGACCGACCCGGACTCCGACCGGCTGGGGCTTGCGGTCAAGACGCAGCAGGGCGACTGGAAGGTGCTCACCGGCAACGAGATTGCCTGCATATTGCTCGAGCATATCCTTTTTGAGCGGAAAAAGCAGGGGACGCTGCCGGAAAACGG
>CAZWUK010000099.1:0-3445 GCA_964636685.1 uncultured Oscillospiraceae bacterium | reverse complement strand
TTCCAAACAGGGCTTTGCAAGAAAAGACCCGTATCTGTTTTCGATCCTGACGGCGGCGTTGCTTGGCGTATATCTGTACGCAACGGGCAAATTTTCCGACGTCGCGTATGAGCTGTCGAACAGCATTGCTTTAGCATATCTGGATGAGACGCTGTTTCGTCTGCTTGCCGCCGGTGCGGTGGTGTGGTTTGTGCGGCGCTATCTGCCGGGGTTCCATTTCGGACTGTCCACAAAGGGCATGGGACGCGGTTTTTCGCTGCTGGCGGTGCTCTATGTGATGATGCTGCTCGGCGGACAGGGACGGCTGCTGCTGGCGGATTACAGCGCGTTTTCCGTACCATCCGTCTGGCAGGTGCTGCTGCTGCCGTTTTTCATGCTGTCGGTGGGTCTGATGGAGGAATTTGTCTTTCGCGGGCTGATCCTCGGGCTGCTCTATGAAAAGTGGGGCGCGACCCGCCGCGGGATTGCCAAGGCGGCGCTGGCTTCGGGGCTGCTTTTTGGCGTAGAGCATCTGCTCAACCTGTTTGCCGCGCCGCAAATGCGCGTTTACACGCTTGTGCAGGCGGTCGGCGCGGGCATGATCGGCGTGTATTTTGCTTCCGTCTATTTACGGTGCGGATCGCTCTGGCCGTTGGTTGCGGCGCACGCCATGTATGATCTGATGCTGCTTGCGCCAACGATGTTTTTTCCGAACCTTGCAGAGGCGGTGGCAACGGATATTCCGCTGTGGCAGGGTGCGCTGTCCCTTGCCGTCTATTCCCCGTTTTTGATCGTCGGGCTGGTACAGCTGAAAAAGGTCTGGCGCTATGCGCCGATACAAGCCGTCAAAACAGCATAAGCAGATTTTAGCAAAATAACAGGGCGTTGCCGAACATACGGCAACGCCCTGTCTGTAACGCTATGGTCTGTGTAAGATATGGAATCACTTTATCAATCGCAGATAATCGGGGTATTCCCGCTTTTGACGGCGGCGGTTTGTGGTTTCGTCAAATTCTCCGGAAGCGTTGTAATTGTCGGGGTCGGCGATGGGTTTGTCAAAGCCGAACATCGCGCCGTTGAGCATGGCGCGCTCCTGCTGCAAAGAAACGTCCATCTCTTGGTTTAAGGCGCTTGCAAGAAGACGGTTCTTGTTGACGTCGTCGGTATTAAATTGACTCAAACGGTAATCGCTTTGTCCGTACCGCAGGCGAATGAGCTGCCCCGTATACGGAAGCACGCTAAAACAAAAATCCGGGAGCTGTGTCATATTCCGTCGCCTCCTGTTTTTATGGTAGCTTTTTTTGACTTGATTTGCAAGAAAAACGCCAATATTCGACGCAATTACGAATACTTTTACAGATTGGTTCGGTGCGGCGTGAGGACACGATGGGCGTTGCGGGAAAAAACGAATGTCAAACGGGGAGAACTGTGCTATACTAAGTTATCTTTTACAAAAAAGAGATGGGATGGGTAAAAAAATGCCTGCTAGCAAAGAATATTCGGATATCCTGCAAAAAATCAAAGAAGCGTTTGCCGAAGAGCTGCTGCTCTCCCCCTATGAAATCGGCGACGACGCGGATTTTGTGAACGATCTGGGCGGCGATTCTTTGGCGAGCCTCGGTGTGTTTACAAAGCTTGAAGAAGAATACGGCGTATTGCTCACGGACGAGGAATACCTCTCCTGCCGCACGGCGGCAGAAGCCGCGACGATGCTCCGGAAAAAGCTGAACGGTCAATCGACGGCGAGCCCCAAAGACGCGAGGGAGGACGTGCGGCGAATCGACCGGTTTACCGACTCCCGCGAGTGGGAGATGCTCTCCGCGCGCTTGAAGGATGCGGAAAAGGTCGGCAACCCGTATTTTGTCGCGCACGATTCCCCGCTGTTTGACACGTCCATCGTCGATGGGCGCGAGGTCGTCAACTACGGCTCCTACAACTATGTTTGCCTGTCCGGGCATCCGCGCACGATCGCGGCGGCCAAGTCGGCGGCGGAAAAGTACGGCACGTCCGCTTCGGGCAGCCGCCTGCTTGCCGGAGAAAAGACGCTGCACCGGGAGCTGGAAGCCGAGATTGCCAAATGGAAGCACACCGAGGACGCGGTCGTGATGGTGTCCGGTCACGCGACGAACGTCACCGTGGTCGGGTGCTTTTGCAACGCCCACGATTTGATCCTGTACGACGCGCTGTCGCACAACTCCATCGCGCAGGGCTGTAAGCTCTCGGACGCGATGGCGAAGGCGTTTCCGCACAACGATTTTGCGGCGCTCGAGGGGATTCTCGCCAAGAATCGGGATAAGTACGAGAAGGTGCTCTTGGTCGTGGAGGGCGTCTACTCGATGGACGGCGACATTGCGCCCATCGATCGGTTTGTCGCGCTCAAGAAAAAGTACGGCTGCTTTTTGATGGTGGACGAGGCGCACTCCGCCTGCGTCATCGGGGATACGGGTCGCGGGGTGGACGAGTATTTTCATCTTGCGCCGGACGACATCGATCTCAAGATGGGAACGCTCAGCAAGGGCCTTGGCACCTGCGGCGGCTACATCGCGGGTAAAAAGGAGCTGGTCACATATCTGCGTTACTATGCGCCGGGGTTTGTGTTCTCCGTGGGGCTTTCGCCGGTTCTGGCGGCGGCGTCGCTCGAGGGACTCAAGGTATTGCAGGAGGATCCGTCGATTGTGCGGTCGCTGCAAAAAAACATCCGCGATTTTGTGGAAACGGCGCACGAATACGGCTTTGATACCTGCCTTGCAAAGGAGACGGCGATCGTGCCGGTGCTCATCGGCGACGACGTAACGGCGTACGCGCTCTCCGACCTCATGCTCAAGCAAGGCGTATTTGTGCCGCCTGCCGTCTATCCGGCGGTGCCGCACAATCAGGCAAGGCTGCGCTTCTGCCTCACCAGCCGTCATAAGCCGGAACAGGCAAAGACCGCGTTTGCGTTGCTGGACAGACTGATCCGCGAGAACGGCTTTTCCGTTCCGCGCACGAAATAGGAACGGGAGGAAGTCATGGCGGTATTCTACGAGTCGGTCGAAGGCATTTTCAAGATGGTTGTGCAGTTTGGCATTCTGCTGATGGAGGGCGTTGGCGTCGCGGTGTTGATTGTGACGGCGATCAAATGCGTTATCGGCTGCTTTCAGCATAGCCAGCATGTACGGCTGGAGCTGGCGCAGGGGATTGCGCTCGCGCTGGAATTCAAGCTGGGCGGCGAGGTGCTGCGCACGGTCATTGTGCGCGAATGGAGCGAGCTGGCCATTCTCGGCGCGATTATTCTGCTGCGAGGCGCGCTGACCTTTCTGATCCACTGGGAGATCAAGAGCGAGGAAGCAAGACTGAAATAGCACAACAAAAATACGGCGCTCTCCACTTTCGGAGGGCGCTGTTGATTTTGCTTTGCTTATTTTAGATGCGTGGTATGGTACGCTGCGTTCACGCAAAAGGGGTTAGTTGGCAGATTCGGTTCTGC
>CAZWUK010000098.1:0-6226 GCA_964636685.1 uncultured Oscillospiraceae bacterium | reverse complement strand
GATGTGGATCTTGTTCTGACGCATCACCCGTGTTTTTTCACCGGCGTCCAGCGCATTCTGCCGGACGACCCGGAAACAGCGCCGGCGTATCGCCTCATCCAGCACAATATTGCCCATTTTGCCGCGCATACCAATCTGGACGCAGCACTCGGCGGTGTGAATGATTGCCTGTGTGAGATACTGGGCGTCCTTTCGGCAGAGCCGCTTGCGCCGGAGAATCTGGGTCGCATCGGCACTTTGGCGGAGCCAATATCACTCGGTGCATTTTGCGCCCGGATCGAAAAGCAATTGCATACGCTCGCGTTGACGAACGGCGATCCGAAAGCTGCGGTTTTTCGCGTTGCCTGTATTGGCGGAGCAGGCGGTGGAGATGTGGCGGCAGCCGTGGCTGCCGGCGCTGATACGTTTGTCACCGGCGAGATCAAGCATCACCAGGCGCTCGAAGCGGCGTATCTGGGCTGCAACGTGATCGCCGCAGGGCATTATGAGACTGAGCGCGTGGTGCTTGCACCGCTGATTGCTCGTTTACAGCAGGAAACAATTGATGTACAATATCATTTAGCGCTTTCGGACGTAAGCCCGTTGGCGCGGTTAGGAGGCACACTATGAGTAAACTTGACGCGCTGTACGCCTATCAGGAGGCGGAGCTGAAAAAGGCGCAGGTTGAGAACGCGATCCGTTCAACACCGTCGCGCCTGAAGCTGAACAAGCTTCATACGCTTCTCAAGACGCAGCAGACCATCATTGCAAAACTCACCGAGGATATCGATGAAAGAGTCGCGGCAGCAAATCGCCTCACCGATAATGTGAAAAAGCTGGAGGAACGTATCGATATCGAAAACTCCGAACTTTTGACCATGGAACAGGACGAGGAGACGACGGCGGAGGAAATGACCGAGCTGCGCGGGGACATTGAGAAGCTGAACCGGGAGGTCATCGCGGTTGCGAGGGAAGCCAAGACACTGCTTGGCGAGCTGGATAAGGCGACGGAGGAATATCAAAAGACGCGCGCGACTGCGGCGAAAGCGAAGAAGGAATACGATGTGCTGCGGGTCGTCTGCGAGAAAGAGCGCAACGACAGCGCCGATGAATTAGAGACGTGTGATGCAGAATTGGAAAAGCTGGCAAGGGACGTTGAACCGGAGTTGCTTGCGCGCTACAACAAGGTGAAGCTGCACAACGCCGTGCCGCTTGCAAAAATTGTCAACAGCAAGTGCGGCGGCTGCAACATGTCGCTGCCCATGGCGGTGATTAAAAAGGTTTCCGCGTCGGATGCGATCATCGAATGTGAGAATTGCGGAAGGATATTGCTTCCGGAGGAATAACAGATTTATTGGTTTGTGAGTAAGACAGACGGCTGCGCCCGGCATTGACCGGGTGAGGAAAGTCCGAGCACCAAACGGCAGAGTGCCGGGTAACACCCGGTGGAGGCGACTCCAAGGAAAGTGCAACAGAAAGAAACCGCCCGCGTTTGCGGGTAAGGATGGAAAGGCGAGGTAAGAGCTCACCGGCGGCTTGGCGACTTGTCCGCCCTGTAAACCCCACTCGGTGCAAGATTGGAATGGGAGCATTTAATAGCTGCCCGCTACGCTCCCGGGAATCGCTAGAGCCCATCGGCAACGATGGGAGTCAGATTGATGGCCGTCCCTTGACAGAACTCGGCTTACGGCTTACTCACATATTTTTTTACCAGAACAGGGAGAGCATAGGATGGAAACGGTACAACAGAAAAAAACGGTATTGAGCGGGATTCAGCCCACCAGCGCGCTGACGCTTGGGAATTATCTCGGCGCACTGAAAAACTTTGTCGCCATGCAGCAGGATTTTGATTCCTATTATATGGTTGCGGATATGCACGCCATCACGGTACGGCAAAATTCTACGGATCTGCGGCGGCGCAGCATTGAGACGCTGGCACTGTTTATGGCCTGCGGTATCGATCCGAAAAACTCGGTGCTGTTTGTCCAGTCGCATGTGCCCGAACATGCCATGCTGACATGGGCGCTCTCCTGCAATACCTATATGGGCGAGCTTTCCCGCATGACGCAGTTTAAGGATAAGAGCGCCCGCCACGCGGACAACATCAATGCGGGACTATTTACCTATCCCGTGCTGATGGCGTCGGACATTCTCTTGTATCAGGCGCATTATATTCCGGTCGGCGCAGATCAAAAGCAGCACGTTGAGCTGACGCGCGATCTTGCGCTGCGGTTTAACAAAGCATATGGCGATACGTTCACCGTGCCGGAACCGTACATCCCGAAGGTTGGCGCGCGCGTCATGTCCTTGCAGGAGCCGGACAAGAAAATGAGCAAGTCCGACCCCAATCCCAATGGCTTTATCCGCATTCTGGATACGCCGGACGACATTTTGCGCAAATTGAAGCGCGCCGTCACCGACAGCGAAGGCGAGATTACAGACAATCCTGAGCGCGCAGGCGTGTACAATCTGCTCTCGATCTATGCTGCCTGTACCGGCAAAACCGTTCCGGAAAGTGCCGCGGCGTTTTCGGGAAAAGGCTATGGCGATCTCAAGACGGGAACAGCGGACGCGGTGATTTCTGTACTGTCTCCCATTCAAAATGAATATCGCAGGATCCTTGACGACAAGCAGTACCTCAATGATACGATTGCGCTGGGCGCCGAGAAAGCAAGAGCAAAGGCCGTTAAGACGGTTCGAAAGGTCTATCACAAGCTGGGCTTTGATTCGTTCAAGGCATAGTGCCCGGCTCCGCACACAACGTCGGGGACGGAGCACCCGCCAAAGCAATTGCTAAAAAAAAGAAGAAAATGGTCATCCACACAGCAGCGGATGACCATTTTGCACATCGGAACAACCGAAGTTGAAGCGACAGGCTGTGACCGTTTCGTTTTTTAATCGTCGTCGCGGTCGTCGTCATGATCGTCATCACGATCGTCGTGATCGTCATGATCGTCGTCGCGGTCGTCGCGATCGTCATCGCGATCGTCGTGATCGTCATGATCGTCGTCGCGGTCGTCGCGGTCGTCGTGATCGTCGTCGCGGTCGTCGCGGTCGTCGTGATCGTCGTCGCGGTCGTCTTCGGAATTGGCATAGGCCTTGTTTTCAAGTGCATCCAGCTCCAACTCAAGACGGTCTTCCTCTGCTTCCAGTACAGCCTTCTGGCGCAGATATTCCTGGAGCGTCACGCCGCCGTTGTAGTAGCTTCTTTGGAGGGCGGCTTCCTTTTGCTCGAGTGTTTGTTCTGCCTGACGGAGCTCTGCAAGACGCGTCTGCTCCTGCTGTGTGAGGGGACTGCCTGCGTCAAAGGCGCTGTCCTGCATGACGCCGACCGTCGGAAGACCCTTCAGACGCGCCGCGTTGTGTTCGTCCGAAAAGGCCGCAGTCAGATCCTGACCCGCCTGAAAGCCGTGATGCTGTCCATTTGAAAAGATCGAGCTGACGTCATAGACGGTTCCGTTCACAGCGATATAGGCTTTGTTTCCGTTTTTACCGTTGTACTTCGCCAGCTCCTGCACGGTAAAGGTCTTTTGCGTATTGTCGTTCTGACCGGCGACCGACGTTTCCTGCCGCTTGTCGGTCTTGCTGTCGGTAGCTGTTTCTTGCGTCGCACCGCTTACAGCGTCCGCCTCATTGCCGGAGAGCGCCGAAGCGGAAACGGTTCCCAAGACAAGCGTGAGAGAGAGCACCAGAATCGCCGGTAGTATTTTATGCTTCATTGAATGATCCTCCAATTTCAATTTTTGTTTGTTTGACTGTGCCCTTACTATACGGTTTCTTTATGAAAAGAACATGAAAAACAAAAAGTATTCTTTCATCTGAATTTCATCATGTTATACTATCCTTATTCTATAAACTGATCGATAATTGAGGTGAATCCCATTGCGCATGTTGATTGTGGAAGACGAACGCGCGTTGCGCAGCGTGCTGATTGAGCGCTTGAAAAAAGAGGGATATAGTGTGGATGCCTGCGCCACCGGCGCTGACGCCCGCCACTATCTTGACGCCGTGCCTTACGACATCGTTTTGCTGGACATCATGCTGCCCGGCGTGGACGGACTGACGCTGCTGCGGGAGGCGCGCCGGAAGGGGCTGGATATGCCCATCCTTTTGCTCACGGCGCGTGACAGTATCGAAGACCGTGTAAAGGGGCTGGATGCTGGCGCGGATGACTATTTGACGAAGCCGTTTTCCCATGACGAGCTGATGGCGCGCATCCGCGTGTTGACACGACGGAAGTATCAAAACACGACGAACCTGCTTTCCCTGGCTGATTTGACGATGAATTTGGCAGCTCATACCGTCGTCAGAGGGGGGAAGGAACTGCGCCTGTCCGCCAAGGAATATGCGCTCTTGGAATATCTGCTGCAAAATAAGGGAACCGTTCTCACCCGGGAGCAGATTGAGAGCCATGTGTGGAGCTACGATTATGAAGGCGGCTCCAATGTGATCGACGTTTACATTCGCCTGCTGCGCAAAAAGGTGGATGATCCTTTCGATCGGAAGCTAATCCATACGCTGCGCGGGTATGGCTATGTATTGCAGGAGGACGCGCCGTGAAAATCAAAACCAAGCTGATTTTATGGTATACGCTTTTGATGGGCGGGCTGCTGGCGGCGGTGCTGACCTTTCTGCTCACCGCGGGAGGAAGCATCCTGTTCACCGGCGCTGAAAATGCGTTGCGTTCTCAAACACAGGAGATGGCGGAGGAGATCGAGCTGGAGGACGGCCGGCTGGAGCTGGACGATGATTTCCGCTTGATTTCCAAGGGCGTGCAGCTGACGGTCTACCGCGAGGGGCGCTTGGCGGCAGGACAGCCCCCGTCGGACTTTCCCGCAGATGTGGAGCTTCGAACGGACGCGCTGCGCCGGGAGGGGGCTTATCTTGTTTACGACCTGCCGGTGACAGACGATGTCGTGCTGCGGGGCTGCTATTCGACCGAGACGCTCACAGACTCGAGCCGCGGCGTATGGATTGCCGCGCTGATTGCCGCACCGCTGCTCCTTCTGATTGCCGCGCTGGGCGGATGGCGAATTACAGCGCGCGCTTTTGCGCCGCTGGATCGAATCTCCCATACAGCGGCTAACATCCAAAATGGCGGCGACCTCAAAGCGCGTCTCCTGCTGCCGGACGCCGGCGATGAGGTATCGGCGCTGGGGGAAGCCTTCGACGGAATGCTCGACCGATTGGAGGCGTCGTTTCAAGCGGAAAAGCAGTTTTCTTCCGATGTCTCCCATGAGCTGAGAACACCCCTTGCCGTGATACAAAGTCAGTGTGAGTATGCGCTGTCCGGCGTGGATGCGGCGGCTGCGCGGGAAGCGCTTTTGGAGATTCAGGCAAAGACGAAGGATATGTCCTCCCTGGTGGCGCATCTGCTTGCGCTGTCCCGCGCGGAGCATGGAGCGGCCTTAGTTCAGCTGGCGCCTGTCGATCTTTCTGAACTGGTGGAGCTTGTAGCGGAGGAGCTGGGCGACGCAGCGGCGAAAAAGGGAATTGCCCTCACGGCGGACGCGCCGGCGGGACTTATTGTAAACGGCGAGCAGACACTGCTGCTGCGGCTGCTCATCAATTTGACGGACAACGCCGTTAAATATACGCAAAATGGCGGGCATGTCCGGATCTGTGCGGCACAGGCAGCGGAAAGTGTGGTGCTGCGCGTTGCCGACGACGGCGTCGGTATTCCACCGGAGCATTTGGACAAGGTATTCCGGCGATTTTACCGTGTAGACGCCGCTCGGAGCAGGGAGGAACAGTCCGGCTGCGAAGGCTACGGCCTTGGACTGGCATTTTGCGCATGGATTGCGGAGGTTCACCATGCCGCTGTTTCGGTCGAGAGCCAGCCGGGTCAGGGCAGCGTATTCACGGTCAAATTCCCGATCTCATGGTCGCCGGTTGCACAATAGCCTTAAAAACAACACAAGACGGCGGACAGAAGCAAAAGCCGGTCAATCTGTCCGCCGTTTCCTGTCGATTTACGCCAAATCCTTGAGGGACGTCTTCTTCACGAAAAATGGTCTTCGTTCCGGATTGTATTCCATTCACGGTGCTGCTGCGCGGCGGATAAAATCGCCTTTTTGTCCCTGTGACTGGGATTATCGCTGGATTTTCTCCGGCACATGGGGCAGGAACAGTGAATTTTCCCTTTGGCGAGACGTCCGTGCGCGCCGCGCGTCCATGCGGTTACGAGCTCCTTGCCGCCAAGCCTTTGTAAAATGCCGAGTTTTCGCCGGATTGCCCGCGTTCGCCG
>CAZWUK010000097.1:0-6383 GCA_964636685.1 uncultured Oscillospiraceae bacterium | reverse complement strand
AGGAGGAAAAGCCCATGCTTTATTTACAGGTGACCTACCATACAAAGCCCGGCGCTGCCAGCGATTTTCTTTGTGCCGTATTTGACGCGGACATCCCGGCGCGCACGAGAAAAGAAGCGGGCAATTGCCGGTATGATTTCTGTCTGCCGGCGGATGTTGTCGATACCATCGTGCTGCTAGAGGAATGGGAAACGGAAAAATCCATCATTTCCCATCGAACACAGCCGCACTTTTTAGAGCTTGGCAAGATCAAAGACAGCTATGTGCTGACCACCGACATCCTGCGCCTTTGCCCCGAGGTGTGATTTGTTTTTATGCTGCATCCGCGCAAGTAAAATGCCCGCCGGAAAGCCCGACGGGCGTTTTTTTGTTCGGTCGCTGTGTTTTTATAACGGCTTAGCGCAATAGGTCATACTGGCTGTTGTAAATCTCGGCATAGAAGCCGTTCTTTTGCAAAAGCTCACGGTGCGAGCCCTGCTCTACGATCCTGCCGTTGTTGACGACCAGTATCACGTCGGCGTCCACGATGGTAGACAGCCGGTGCGCGATGACAAAGCTCGTTCTCTCCTGCATGAGGGCGTCCATGGTATTCTGGATCAGGATCTCCGTGCGGGTATCGACGTTGCTCGTGGCTTCGTCCAGAATGAGGATCTTGCGGTTGGCAAGATACGCGCGCGCGATGGTCAAAAGCTGCTTTTGTCCGCCGGAAACATTGGTCGATTCCTCATTGATAACCGTGTCATAGCCCTCCGGCAGCGTATCGATGAAAAAGTCGATGTGCGCCCGCCGCGCTGCCTCGAGAACCTCTTGTCGCGTTGCGTCCGCCTTGCCGTAGGCGATGTTTTCATAGATCGTGCCGGAAAACAGCCAGGTATCCTGCAATACCATCGAAAACAGCGACCTTAGATCGCTCCTGTCCATGGTCTTTGTGTCCACGCCGTCAATCAGGATACGTCCGCTGTCCACATCGTAAAAGCGCATCAACAGGTTCACGATGGTGGTCTTTCCGCCGCCGGTCGGGCCGACGATGGCAACCTTTTGCCCTGCGTGCACGTCGATATTGAGATCCTCGATCAACGGGTGCGCCGGGTCATAGGCAAAGTCTACGTGCTCGAACTTGACGTTTCCCGTACCCGCCGGCATGGGGTGCGCGTCCGGCTCTGTCATCTCCTCTCGATCCAGCAGCTCATAGACGCGCCCGGCGGAAGCCAGCGTGTTTTGCATCATGGACAGACCGTTTGCAATGCTTTCCAACGGGCCTGCAAAAAGCTTGGCATAGAGGATAAACGCCACCACGCCGCCCACGTCCAGCTTGCCGTTGACGGCAAAGTACCCGCCGACGAGACAGATGGCGATGTAGGCAAGGTTATTGGTCATCGCCATGATGGGCTGCACGATCCCGGAGAGCATATAGCCCTTCTCGGACTCCTTGCGTCCTTCGTCGCAGAGCTTTTCATGCTCGCGCTTTTGCCGCTCCTCCAGATTGAACGCCTTCACCGTGTCAAAGCCGGTGAAATCCTCCTCGTTCAAGGCATAGATCTTGCCGTTTGTCTTGCGATAGTCGGTAAAGTGCTTCTCGCTTCTTTGGGCGATCATCGCAGACAGCACAAGCGACAAGGGCACAAACACCACCACCGCCGCCGCCATAAGCGGCTGGAGCGTGAAGATGATGATGGTGATACCGATCAGCTTCAATACGCCGGAGATGATGATGTCAAAAAAGTTATGCACCGTTATGCCGAGCATGGACACGTCGTTGGTCATGTGCGAGATCACCTCGCCGTTTGGCGTGCTGTCCACAAATTTCACCGGCAGATGCGCAATCTTTTCGCTGATGCGGATGCGCAGACGGCACGTGAAGTGCCGCGAAACGACGTTGTTCATCACCAGCATCGTCCCAAGGCTGCAAATGCCCGCCAGCAGATAGACCCCGGCAAGCACCCAGCTTTTTTGGGCAAAGGCGCGCATATCCATCTCTGTTGCATCCGCCCAATAGGCATAGATCGTGTTGGTCAAATCGCCCAAGAGCTCCGGCCCGATCAGCACCAGCGCCACGGAGATGAGGCTGATTACCGCCGCGAGCACCAGCCATCCGGCAATGCTCCTGGTTTCGCCCACAATGCGCTTTAATGTTTTCCAGCTCTTTTTGTAAGAGTCTTTCATTTCCTGTTTCACTGCTTGTTCCCTCCCAGCTGGGAATCGTAAATCTCCCGGTAAATGGAGCAGCTCTCCAGCAGTTCTTCGTGCGTTCCGCTGCCTGCCACCTCGCCCTTATCCAGCACGTAGATCCGGTCGCCGCGCATGGCGGTGGCAACCCGCTGCGTGATGATGATCTGCGTTTTTCCATTGAGGCGCACGTTCAACGCACGGCGCAGCTTGCTCTCTGTGAGATAGTCCAGCGCCGAGAAGCTGTCGTCAAACACATAGACCGCCGCGTCCTTGATGATGGTTCTTGCGATATTGATGCGCTGCTTTTGTCCGCCGCTGATATTCGCGCCGGACTGGGACAGCTTGTAATCGTACCCTTCCGGATGGGACGCGATAAAGTCGGCAATCTGCGCAATCTCCGTGACCGCGTCCAGTTCCTCCGGCGTTGCGTCCTTGTCGCCCATGCGGATGTTCTCGGCAATCGTGCCCTCAAAGATCATGCTCTTTTGGAGCGCGACGGCAAGATTATCCCGCACCGTCTCGCGGTTCAGCGTAGAATAAGCGCGTCCGCCCAGATGGATCTCGCCGGACGACGGCGCGTAAAAGTCCAAAAGGAGCTTTGCCAGCGTGGTTTTGCCGCTGCCCGTGCCGCCGATGACGGAGACGATCTCCCCCTCTTTTGCCGCAAGATTGATGTTTTTCAGCGCCGGCGTCTCCGCGCCCTCATAGTAGAAGGTCACGTCCGAAAGCACCACGTCGCCGGAAAGCTTCTCGCCGCTGGCGCTGCCGCCCGCGAGTCCTTCCATGCTGAGCACCTCGCTCACACGACGCACGCACACCTTGATGTGCGGCAAAAACGCAAACGTCCAGCTCAGCACCAAAAGCCCATTCATGATGAGCGCCACATACTGGATGGTCGCGATCACGTCGCCCGCCTTCAAAAACGCCTCGGACTGGATGCGCACCGCGCCGATGTATACCATTGCGACGGTGGCAAGGTTTAGCAGCATCAGCGACAGCGGATTGATCGTGCCGGTGAGCACGTTTGCCTTGATGATGTTGTCCGCCATCTGATTGGTGGCGTCGGCAGCGCGGTCGTGCTCGTGCGCTTCCTTGTCAAAGGCGCGAATGACGCGGATACCGCTCAAGCGTTCGCGGACGATCTTGTTTTGCAGATCGATGAATTTGTCGGCGTTGTCCCACAGCTTTCCCATGCGCCGCGTGACGAGATACACGATCAAAAGCACCGCGGGCGCGAGAATCACCAGCACCAGCGCCAAAATCCAGTCGGCAGAAAACGCCAGCACCGCGCCGCCAATGAACAAGATCGGCACGGTCACAAGCGCATAGACAAAGCCGTTTGCCGCGTCCTGCAAGGTAAACACATCCTCGGTCGAGCGCGTTAAAAAGCTCGACGTGCCGATCCGCGCATATTCTTCAAACGTCAGACTGTTGATCTTTTGGAATACCGCCTTTTGCAGGTGGTTGGAAACCCCCGCCGAAACATGCGCATTGATCTTGGTCGTCGCCAGCCCGCAGCCCAGTGCCGCAACCGACAGCAGCAGCATCCAGCCGCCCATGCGCAAAATATACGGCATGTCGCCGCCGCGGATGCCCTCGTCCACGATGTCGCTCATAATATACGGCATGAACAGGCTGCAAAAGGTTGCCGCCACATACAACAGCGCAACAAGCAGCAGCTGCATGCGATAGGGCTTGAGATATATCAGTATTTTTTTCATAATGCTTCTTCCCCGTATGTTGCGGCAAAAGAACTGCCGCACAGATGAAAAAAGAGTTGTGAACGAACGATTCGTCACAACTCCATTCAAAACAAGCAAAGCGTGCTTTACCCGCTGAGGAAGTCCCAACAATCCGATCCGCTCACCTGCGCACAAAAAACAACGGAAAACTCCGCTCCTGCTCCTCTATGCGCGATCCAAATGGTGATTTAGCGAATCCTTATGAGCACTCCTTTTTACTTCCTTTCGTAAGCTAACGTGATAATACCACAGGTAATTGTCATCGTCAATAAAATCAATGTATATCTATGCAAAAAATTATCGGTTGTGCCCGTGCCGGTAAAGCTGGCGATTGTCGAGCGCCCACTGCCGTTCGGTAAAAGCGCCCTGCTGCACACCGTCGAGCGCCGAGAACATCTCGTACATGCGGCTATCGAGCAAATCCAGCTCAGACAGCACCTCCGCCTCCGGGAACATGGGATATTTGGGGCTTCCAAATTCCGGCTGTCCGTGGTGGGAGAGCAGCATGTGGCACACGAGCGTGGTCAGCTCCTCGGGGATGTCCAATAGCTCCGCCGCGCTCATCACCTTGCTAACGCCGATGTTGATGTGTCCCAGCAGCTGTCCCGGCGTGCTGTAAGAGGACGCCAGCCCCAGCGTGCCGGTGCTCAGCTCCGTCAATTTTCCGATGTCGTGCAGCATCGCGCCCGCATAGATCAATTCCGCGTCCAGCTGCGGATAGATGGCGGCAATCCCCTTGGCAGCCTGCACAATCGTCCACGAATGGTGCAATAAGCCCCCGCGCGTAGCGTGGTGCAGCTTCACCGCCGCAGGATAAAACAGCAGCTGCTCCTTGTTTTCCCGCAGCAAAAACTGCACCAGCCGCCGAAGATCGTCGTCCTGAAAGGTTTCGCACAGCCCGTACAGCTCGTCATACAGCCATTGCGGATCAAACGGCGCGCAGGGCAAAAGCTTTGCCATATCCACGTCGTCCGTCTCCGTCACGTGGCGGATCTTATCGATCTTGAGCTGCTCGGTGTCCTTCCAGAGATTGATGCTCCCGCGCACCTTGATAATATCGTCGGTATCATACGTACCGTTCAATTCCTTGTTATAGTCCCAAAATTTTGCGACGCCCTCGCCCTCGCAATCGGCAAGCACCAGGTCGAGATATTCCGCGCCCTTGATGTTTGCCTTGACCGCGACGCTCTTGATGATGCAGTAGCCTTCAAACACCGCGCCTTCCATCGTATTTAATAATCGCATGCGTGCCATTGAAATCAGCTCCTTCGGTTCAATGGAAACATTATACCATAGCGCGACCGATCCCGCAAAACCAAGTACGACATTCGACGTTTCCATCGCCATCCGCCGTAAAAAAAAGCAACCGTTCACGCCAAACGGTCGCCTATAAACAGCAATATGCCGGGTCTATCGAATCTGCGCCGTCTGCTTTTTGCCTTTGTAGAGCCAGATTGCCCGCGTGCCCCGGTCGATGGTGAAGCTGTCATAGCTGTCGTTGTGCAGCGCAAGAAAGCGCACGGAATCACAGGTCAGGCTGGTCGGCGAATTGGGATAGTAGGCAAACGGCGTATACAGGATGGAGCTGTCCACGCTGGTGAGCCGCTCCGCGTCCGTCATTCCGAAATAGCGCAGGCCCTTGCCGCCGGTCGCGGAGTTTTCAAACGTGGGATCCATATGGTACCATTCGCCATCGAGCTGCACCATCAGCCACGCGTGACTTGCCGATACGGCGGGATAGCACGGGATGCCCAGCTGATTGAGCAAAAGCTCATACAGCTCGGAGTAGTTTTTGCACAGCCCCTGCCCGGACAGCAGGCACTGGTAGGTGCTGATGGAATGATCCTCCACGTAGGTGATGCTGCTTGCCACATAGCGGTACAGCTCCAGGGCAGCGCCCAGCTTATCGGCGGGATCGGTCACATTTTCGCGGATGATCCGGTCGATCATCACCTCAAAGTTATAGTTCAGCTGAATCTGCGTGTCACGGTCGTTCTGATACGCAATCGTCCCGACCAGCGTTTCTTCGTTCAGCAGCACAGCGCTCCCGCTGGAATTGTCCAAGAGCGAAATGGGCAAATAAAACCGTGAAAACACCAGCAGCACCTTTTCGTACTGCCTTTTTGAAGCAAATGGAAGCGTTTCCTGCGCCCAGCGCACCGCCTCGATCAGCTGGCAATATTTTTGATAATCGTCGCCCAGATAGTACAGCGCGTCGGTCGGCAGCACCGCGGGGTCATAGCTGTACGCCTCGGGGGCAAGCGTTGTCTCCGGCAGTTTGGCGCTCTGCGGGGGCGCGGCAGGTGAAAACGCCGGGAGAAGTCCCAGCAAAAAGCCGGTCAATGCCGCTGCGATGATCCCGACAATCAACAATTTTGAGCGCATCCGCCGTCCTCCCTTTTCTCATAGTGTATGCGTTTTCTCAAAAAAACGCCAAGCTTTATTCTACACAACGCGCTTTCGTTTGCCTAG